>JAHJDO010000120.1 GCA_018812485.1 bacterium
ATTCCTGCTCTGCCCTGCCATGATACTGATACGTCTAAACTTGTTCCTCTTATATATGAACTATCTTCAGGCGAGGTTATATTGACTAATATTAGCGGCTTTTTAGGTCTTAATCCGAAGTTTAATGTGTATGTTCTTCCTGCTCTTGCATATATCCATCTGGAAACTGAGTAATATCCTTTTGCTGATGCAGTTACTCTGTATATCCTTCCCCAGAACCATACATTAATATTTTTTATTACATACCTCCCATTTGCATTTGTATTGGCTCTGTAACTGCCTGCTTGGACTGCCGCACCTGATATGGCTTGATTTGTTAGAGAATCTGTTACCCTGCCCTGAATCGCTGCTGTTTTTGGCGGAACTGGTTTGGGACTTTTTGACCATGGCCAACTGTATGCTGGACTAACACTGCTCAGAATTATTGAAAATATGAGTAAGAATACTGAAAGTTTTTTCATGTCAATTTTTCTCTTCTTCTAATACCGCATGTGCTGCGGCAAGACGCGCTATAGGTACTCTGTATGGAGAGCAGCTAACATAATTCATGCCTACACGATGGCAGAATTTCACAGATTCTGGTTCTCCGCCATGTTCACCACATATGCCGATCTTTAAATCAGCTCTCGAGTTTCTTCCTCTTTCAATACCCATTCTAACAAGCTGTCCAACTCCTTCCTGATCCAGTACCTGAAACGGATCATCTTTGAGAATCCCCTTTTCCACATATTCGCTAAGAAATGCACCGGCGTCATCGCGGCTATAGCCAAATGCCATCTGTGTCAGGTCATTCGTCCCAAAGGAGAAAAATTCCGCTTTCTGAGCAATTTTCTCTGCAACAATACAAGCTCTTGGAATCTCTATCATTGTCCCTACTAAATACTTTACGTTTACGCCGTACTTCGCCATAACCTCTTTTGCAACTGCGTCCACAATTTCCTTCTGATTGTTAAATTCACCTGTTGTTCCTATGAGAGGAATCATCACTTCAGGAATAACTTTATATTTATCTTTAGTAAGAATACATGCGGCTTCAAAAATGGCTCTTGCCTGCATCCGGGTTATCTCCGGATATGTTACACCAAGACGGCAACCTCTATGACCAAGCATTGGATTGAATTCGTGAAGTGAAGCGATTTTACTCTTTACCTTTTCCACAGACACACCCATCTCTTCAGCCATCTCTTTTTGATTTGCTTCTTCATGAGGCAAAAATTCATGGAGAGGCGGGTCGAGTAATCTTATTGTAACCGGCAATCCATTCATTGCCTTAAATATACCTATAAAATCATTCCTCTGCATTGGAAGAAGTTTTGCAAGCGCCTTTTCCCTGCCGCTTACATCATCTGCAAGTATCATCTCCCGGACAGCCTTAATCCTGTCTCCTTCAAAGAACATGTGCTCGGTCCTGCATAGACCGATGCCTTCTGCCCCGAACTTTCGTGCCACTTCAGCATCTTGAGGAGTGTCAGCATTAGTTCTTACCCCAAGTTTTCTGATCTCATCAACCCATTCCATTAATGTCTCAAAGTCTCCTGAAAGCTCGGGTTGAATTGTTGGAACCTGACCAAGCATAACCTCTCCTGTTGAACCATCAAGAGAAATCCAATCTCCTTTTTTAACGGTAGTGTTGCTTACAGAAAACTCCTGCCTTTGATAGTTTATCTTAATTGCACCGCAACCAGCTACACAACATTTCCCCATACCACGAGCAACTACTGCTGCATGAGAAGTCATGCCTCCCCTGGCAGTTAATATACCCTGTGCTGCATTCATCCCTCCAATATCTTCAGGAGATGTCTCAATACGAACAAGTATTGTTTTCTCTCCCTCTAGAGTTTCTGCATCATCAGCATGGAAAACAACTTTTCCACTAGCAGCTCCCGGAGAGGCAGGCAATCCTTTTGCAATGACCTTTTTCTCTGTTTTAGGGTCAAACATTGGATGAAGAAGCTGATCCAATTGTGCAGGCTCAACTCTACTAATTGCTGTCTTTTTATCAATCAACCCCTCCGCAATCATTTCAACAGCAATCCTTATTGCTGCCATTGCCGTTCTTTTTCCTGTTCTTGTCTGAAGCATCCATAACTTACCCTTCTGGATGGTAAATTCAATATCCTGCATATCCTTATAGTGAGATTCCAGCTTATTGTAAATACCCTCCAATGTCTTGTATGCGTCCGGCATCACTTCTTGAAGCGTCTTTTGTTCTGAAGATGTTTTTGTCGATTCGTTTACAGGCTGTGGAGTCCTGGTACCAGCAACAACGTCTTCACCTTGCGCATTTATTAGATACTCTCCGTAAAACTTGTTTTCCCCTGTTGCAGGATCTCTTGTAAAAGCAACACCTGTTCCTGAATCATCACCCATATTACCAAACACCATTACCTGTACATTGACCGCTGTGCCCCAGTCCCCGGGAATATTATTTATTTTCCTGTATTTTATTGCCCTTTCAGTATTCCATGAGCCAAAAACGGCATCTATAGCCCCCCATAACTGATTCCACGGATCCTCAGGAAAATTCATGCCTTTCTTCTCTTTAACCATTGCCTTAAACCTTGCTACCAGATCCTTTAGGTCGTCTTCGTCAAGCTCAGTATCAAAATGAACATTTTTCTCTTTCTTTTTCTTTTCAATTATTACCTCAAATGGATCTTCATCCTCTTTCTTCTCTGGCTTCATTCCAAGAACAACGTCTCCATACATCTGGACGAAGCGTCTGTATGCATCCCATGCAAAACGGCCATTTCCTGACTTGACGACAAGACCCTCTATCGTTGTGTCATTAAGGCCAAGATTGAGTATTGTATCCATCATTCCCGGCATTGAAACACGCGCACCTGAACGCACTGATACAAGCAGAGGATTTTTAGAATTACCAAATTTAGCGCCCATTATTCCCTCAACCTTACTCATTGCATCCTTCATCTGCGACTCGAGTTCCGAAGGATAATTGCGATTATTCTTATAATAAATATCGCACATCTCCGTAGAAATAGTAAATCCGGGAGGAACAGGTATGCTAAGATTACTCATCTCAGCTAGATTTGCTCCTTTGCCGCCCAAAAGATTCTTCATCCCAGTATTTCCTTCAGCCTTCCCATCTCCGAAAAAATACACGTACTTTCCCATATATTACTCCCCCATTAATTTGAAAAATTTCCCGCCAAAATTAGCACAAACACGGGTGACTTTCAACAGCTAAATTATTATCAAACCCTCACAATATCCGCACCCAAGGAACACAGTCTTTGGTCTATTCTTTCATATCCTCGGTCTATCTGCCTGATATTATGTATTGTGCTTTTTCCCTTTGCGCATAGAGCTGCTATAAGGAGTGCCATTCCAGCTCTAATATCAGGACTTACAATCTCACATCCGTGTAAATCTGAAGGGCCCACAATTACTGCCCTGTGAGGATCACACAAAACAATCTTTGCTCCCATATTAATCAATTCATCAACAAAGTAGAGACGGCTTTCAAACATCTTTTCAAATATTAAAACTGTACCTTCTGACTGAGTAGCGATAACAAGCGCTATACTTACAAGATCTGCTGGAAATCCAGGCCATGGACTATCATCTATCTTGGGTATGGCTCCACCAATATCTGTAACAACTTTCATCTTTTTCCGAACAGGAATAAAAATATCCCTTTTATCTATCTCTAAACTTATTCCAAGTTTTTCAAGGACAAGGAAGATCATTTTCATATGTTCTACAGGCGCATTTTTTATTAATAATTCACTATGTGTAGCTGCAGCAAGCCCTATAAAGCTACCTGTTTCAATGTGATCTGAGGATATTAAATACTCTCCGCCACATAGCTGCTTCACTCCTTCTATTGTTAAGATGTTGCTGCCTACGCCGGATATTTTTGCGCCAAGAGAATTAAGGAACTTACACAAACCCTGCACATGAGGCTCTGAAGCTGCATTAACTATAGTAGTCTTCCCTTTGGCAAACGCAGCTGCCATTATTGTGTTTTCCGTTGCCATAACACTTGCCTCATCCAGAAAAATATCAGCGCCGTGAAAACCAGTTCCGATTTCTAACTTATAATCATTTCCAACACTAACAGAAGTACCTAATGCCTCCAGAGCAAGCAGATGTGTGTCAATTCTGCGCCGCCCTATTTTATCTCCTCCGGGCTTTGGCAATTTCACCTTGCCGCATCTTACCAGAATAGGCGCTGCAAACAGGAATGAACCTCTTATCCGAGAACATAGCTCAGGATTTAACTCCATCTTTTTTATAGATAATGCCTTAATTAAATACTCATGCTCTCCTACTCTTTTTACATCTACTCCAATATCACGCATAATCTCAACCATGTCCCGAACATCACAAATATCCGGTACATTCTTGAGCCTGACAGCCTCCTCCGTCAGAAGAGATGCTGCCAGTATTGCTAACGCCTCATTCTTATTTCCGGCAGGAGAGATTTCTCCTTTCAGCTGTTTTCCACCTTGTATAATCAGCCTTTCCCGCATATCTTTTTCCTCTCATTTTTGTTGCCCGCTAATTTTATCATAAGAGATTTCCTTATGCCAGCCAATTTATTGACATTTCTCTTAAATAACAGTACATCGAAAAAATGGGTTGACAGAAATCCATCGATCGTGATATTGTAATACCATAAGTTATCGATAGGAGATAAGTCATGCAAGCAGTAACAGTATCACCTAAGTTTCAGGTAGTAATACCTCGTACCGTTCGTGATTCAATGCATCTTCGTCCTGGGCAAAAGATGCAGATTGTAGAATATGATGGAAGAATTGAATTAGTTCCTGAACGAGATATTACTGAACTTCGTGGATTTCTGAAAGGAATCAACACGAAATTCAAACGAGAAAAAGACAGAGTATGAACATCGTCGATTCTTCCGGCTGGCTGGAATACTTCGCGAATGGATCCAATGCCAAGCGTTTTATGTCTGTCCTCAAAGATACAGAATCGCTCGTGGTTCCCGTAATTACAATCTATGAGGTTTTTAAAGTAGTATTGCGGGAAAGAGGAGAAAACGAGGCATTGTTGGCGGCTGCCGCCATGCAACATGCTCCAGTTGTAGACTTAACTGCCAAACTGGCACTTTCTGCAGCAAAACTCAGTTTGCAGCACCGCTTACCAATGGCTGACTGCATTATTCTCGCTACTGCCCAACTTCACGACGCAACTATTTGGACCCAAGATTCTGATTTTAAAGACATACCTGGAGTAAAGTACTTTCCCAAGAACTAGAAAGCAGACAACCACAAATTATACCGTATCAAAATTTGGGTGCAACAAGACGCCTCACTTTTTAGCCGTTTCCTATGATTTTTATTGCCAGCCAATTTATTGACATTTCTCTTAAATAACAGTACATTAAAAAAAAGTAATACATGGTGTTTAATAATTAATGTTGGATGGAGCAAGACAATGAAACAATACATCGGGACAGCCAAGATGGTGCGTGTTGTAGTGGCTGCGGTGTTGGTTCTCGCAATTGCGAAGGGTTGGTGTGAACAGCCACAGGCCGCTGCCGATTCTTCTCCATACACGGTAAAAAAGGATACGGTTCTGGCTGAGAACGCCGTCGGGCCAAGTTGGATTTCATGGAAAAGCCCTTCCTTGCCTAACGCGGACGTGGTTTACGTAGATCGGGAGAACTGGAATCTGTGGGTCATGGACGAGAATGGCGGCAATAAGCGCTGTCTCACCGGCTACGGCGAGAACATCCTGGGGGTGAACTTCCCGCTGGACGAAGATGGCAAGGACCCAAAAATTCATTGGAAGGGTGATCCTGAAGCGCATCCCGTCTTGCCGATTATTTTTTTCAAGGCGGAAAACGAGCACAGTTCCCACAAGCCACTACGCAATGCGCCGAGTATTGGATGGGATAACGACATCTGGGCTTTAGATGTGGGCAAAAAGCTTTACTACCGGTTGACGAATCTGGCCCCTGGCCAAGGGCTTCAACATACGGCGATTTCAGAGGATGGCAAGTGGTATGTCTATCCGCTGCGTTATGAGAAAGGAAATCTTCGCAAAGGATTCGGGTTTGCCAAGATGGTATTTTGTGAGCTGGCTCCGGACGGTAATGACCGGTTGCGGCTTTTGAAACGATTCGAGGTAGAACCGAACGACCAGATGTACTACGAACCGAATGACATCCACAGAAACGTCTCTGGTTCCTATTCCTTGCTATACGCGGCAGGACGGGGGAAGCTTTGTGATCCGTACGTCTACGAATGGACATGGGATGGCCAGAAACATTCCGGAAAGAACAAAGCGCTTCAGGTAACTTCGTCCCAACACGAGGAATTTTTCATGTTTTCGCCATCGGGCAAGAAGATTGCCTGGATGAAAGGCCCTGTCTTCTGGGGCAGATACCTTGCGGATCTCTATGTCTCGAATCCTGACTTTACTGAAGTCGAGCGCGTGACCTGGTATAATGATTGCAAGGTCTGGCCAGACCGTTGTAAGCCGGATGGGTGTCAGTTGAGCCGGCTGGAATGGAAGAATGATGGAACCGCCATCTTTTTTGGCCTCTGGATTCATGGTGGACGTTTCCGGCCATACCGCAAGACAGAATTGCACCGGATTGATTTCGTGGGCAGTGACGAGGAGTCGGACGGGCGATAGAGGAATGGCGTTCGTATGGAGGAACTAGAAAGCGAATATCCAACCAAGGAGTGCAGGTGACGCGGTGACCCGCGCCAGACTCCTGACGTTCATGGCTATCTCTGTTTATAACCCAAAGCACTAAAGAGAGCTTTTGCCTTGTCCAAAGTTTCCTGATACTCTTCCTCTGGCACAGAATCAGCAACAATCCCTCCTCCTACTTGAAAACGAATTTCATTCTTTTTAGCAACTAATGTACGGATAAGTATATTCAAATCCATTTCACCGGAAAAGCTTAAATATCCAAGAGAACCTGTATATATTCCCCTTCTTGTTGGCTCAAGCTCCTCGATTATTTCCATAGCCCTGATCTTTGGCGCACCGGTAATAGACCCTCCGGGAAAACATGCCCTTAACAGGTCAATCCTGTCCTTTCCCTTACTTAACCTGCCTCTAACCGTAGATGTTGTCTGAAAGACTGTAGAATATTTTTCAATATCTCTTCTGCTTTCCAGATATACGGATCCATATTCACATACTTTTCCTATATCATTTCTTTCAAGATCAACAATCATTATAAGCTCTGACTTGTCCTTTTCGCTCTTCAACAAATCATTCTTCAATCTCTCATCCTCTTTCTTTGTTTTTCCTCTTGGTCTGGTTCCTTTCATTGGCCTTGTTCTGACAACGCCATCCCTTAAACTAAGGAATCTCTCAGGAGAGGCACTTATAATAGATTCTTCTCCAAAATTCAGGAACCCTTCAAAAGGCGCAGGATTTATTTTGGTAAGACGCTTATATAACTCAAAACTGTCCATACATAAATCAAAGATGAATCGCTGAGATAAATTCACCTGATATATATCACCTGCAGCAATATACTCCTTTATCCTATTTACAGTGCCTAGATAAGAAGCTTTTGTGAAATTGGAAAGAATATCTCTTTCATTAATAATAGAAGGAGAAACGATGGAATTATTGAACTTTTTGCCTTTTAATGCCCTTACCCTTAACCTGCCTAAAACTAGTTTTAATCTTTCTTCTGCTTTATTCTCTCCTGTAAGACCTTTCTCAGGAAAGCCTGTTGATACTGCATAAAACTTGTTTTGGCTATAACTATACACAATCGCTAAATCATAAAAAGCCAGACAACAATCAGGAACATTAATATCATTCTTTGCTTTATTGGGTATTTTCTCAAGTGTTCTTCCAAAATCGTACGAGAAATACCCCACACATCCTCCACAAAAAGGCACTGGGAAAATATTATTTTCAATTTGATAATCAGACAATATTTTTCTTATAACTTCTAATACATCTGCGTTTTTCAATACATCTGACGAACCTCTATATGTAATCCTAACATCCGATCCCTCTGCCATTACCAACAGGAAAGGGTCACTTCCTATAAAAGCATACTCGCCAAGCCCATATTCATGCGTTCCGCTATCCAGAATAAACGAATAAGCAGACGTTTTAAATATCTCATATACTTGAATGGGAGATAAGTCTAACTTTATCTCTTCAATTAAAGGAATCATTTTTTGTTTGCATTCTCCAATAGCTTTGCACTATAATGTTATAAACTAATAAGCCAACTAAAACAAGGAGGGAAAGGAATGGCGACAGCAAAGCTCTACTCAGTAAGAATAGGCAAGAAGGAAGACCACGTATTTAAAGGAAAAGGCGCAAGACAGGCTGCTCTAAAAGCTGCTTCCAGAGGGCTGAAGGATTCTGACGGTCTCATCAAATTAAGAGAGCACAGCAAGAAAAAAGACGGCAAATGGAGAATACACATATTTAAAGGTTCCGTAAAGAAAATCGCTAAACCTGCTAATGCACCTGCTTGGATGCCAAGTACAATAAACAAACCAGTTGTAAAAAAACTTCGCGTGGAAAAATTAGATAAAATCTAATAAAAATACTTCTTGAGAAGGAAATAGTCAGCCTGCTGTTAACTGAACAGCAGGCTTTTCTATTAGGAAAGCGTAAGGATTTCCGTACTGTTATCAGTAATGGCTACAACATGTTCAAACTGTGCAGACAAGCTGCCATCAGAGCTGACAGCTGTCCACCCATCTGGTAGCACCTTTGTTTGATATGATCCTGCATTAATCATAGGCTCAATAGCTATAACCAGCCCTCTTTTGAGAGTAAATCCTGTACCTGATTTGCCAAAGTGTTGCACCTGTGGGTCTTCATGTGCACTTGATCCTATACCATGACCAACAAAATCTCTTACAACTGAAAAACCCTGTTGTTCAACATACGTCTGAATAGCATTACCAATGTCACCTAATCTGTTGTTTTCTATTGCTTCAGTAATACCAATATCTAAGGCCTCTTCTGTAACCTTAATAAGATTCTGTGCAAGAGAAGATATCTCTCCCACAGGATAGGTAATTGCTTTATCTCCATAATAACCATTCTTGCAAACTCCAACATCTATAGTTATTATATCGCCTTCTCTCAAAATCTCATCTTTTCTTGGTATTCCATGAACTACTACATTATTAACAGAAGCACATATGCTGTTTGGATATCCTCTAAATCCCAAAAAAGATGGAACTGCATCAAAACTTCTAATATAGTCTTCAGCCAATCTATCTAAATAAAGAGTAGAAATACCAGGTTTAATATGTTTGGAAATATAATTCAAGGTTTGTGCAGTTAATTGACAGCTTAATCTTATAAGTTTTATTTCTTCCGCTGATTTGTAATAAACCACAGCTATTTTTCTCGCGCAATAATGTTCAGCATCCTTTCAGATGCCTTAATAGCTGCTATAATCTGATCAGAATCAACACCAATAGTTTTAAAAACCTTGTCTTTAGCAGACCATATTATCAATGTTTCAACTAAAGCACTTGTTTTCCCTCCGGGAGGAATTCTAACTTCATAATCAATTAATTCCGGCATAGAAAGCTTTATTCTGCTGCATGCTTTTTTTAACGCATTCATAAAAGCATCGTATCCCCCATTACCAGATGCAGACTCTTTTATCTTCTGCTTCCCATATTGGAGAACAAATGACGCTGTCGGCAAGATCCCCTTTCCGCTTGTCACAATACAATCTGTAATTTGAACTAGATTCCCTTCTCCTATTTCAAGCACATCAGCAATTATAAAAGGCAGATCTTCTATTGTGATTGATTTCTTTTTATCACCAAGCTGGATTATCTCCTGTAAAACTTTTTTCTTGTTTTCTTCAGTAAGCTCTATTCCCAATTCAGTCAAATTTTGATCTAACGAAGCCTTCCCGCTCAGTTTACCAAGAGCATATGTCCTTTTCCTGCCAAATCTTTCAGGCAAAAGCGGATTTGCATATAAATTTGCCTTCTTATCTCCATCAGCATGAATTCCACTGGTTTGCGTAAAAACGTCCTGACCAACAATCGGTGTATTTGCAGCAACTCTCTTGCCTGAAAAAGTCTCTACTAATTTACTGACAGAAATAATCTTTTTTTCAACAACATGTGTCTTGCATTCTGTATTATCATGAATATTAGCTGTAATTTCACCCAAAGAAGCATTGCCAGTACGTTCGCCCAAACAATTAACAGTAACATGAATTGCTCCAACCCCTGCCTCAATTGCATACAGGCTATTTGCAGTGGCAAGACCATAATCATTATGCGCATGAAAGTCAAATCCCATGTCTGGAAACGAGCTCACCATATCCTTAATATAGGTATATGTTGTATGAGGTGTAAGAATTCCAAGAGTATCAGGCAGCATTATTCTATTAACACTCATATTGCATAGCGCTTTCGTAATTTCCATAACATAATCCTTAGAATCTCTATAACCATTAGACCAGTCTTCTAAGTAAATGTTTACAGTAAGTCCTTTCTCTTTTGCATAATCTATTGTTTCTCTTATTTCACTGATATGTGTTTTTATATCTTTGCGCAATTGAAATTTCAGGTGCTTTTCTGAGCCTTTAGTTAATAGATTCATCACCTTAGCGCCTGTTGAGAATATCCAATCAACAGATTTTGTATGGTCAACAAATCCCAATACCTCGACCTTGCTTAGGAACCCCCTCAGTTTTGCCCATTGCATGATACTTGTAACAGATTCCTTCTCTCCCTGAGACACTCTGGCAGATGCAACTTCTATTCTGTCTATCCCTACCTCATTAAGTAACATTTTGGCAATATTCAACTTCTCACTGCGAGAAAAAGAAACACCTTGAGTTTGCTCTCCATCTCTTAATGTTGTATCAAGTATTTCAATAATCCTTTTTGTATTTTCCATATTAAAGCTCTCCTGTCCCCTTTATTAATTATCTCTACTTAATCTCTCAAATAATCTTTCAACATCTACATACTCTTCAACAAGGCTTTTGGCAGTTCTTATTTTCTCCGTATCCGTCTCAGCTATCTTAACTACAAGATCATGTATCGATGATGCGACTCCGTAAGTATCTATATCCACAGCCAGAACAGGTATAGTTGTCTTTTGTATGAGATTCATTACGGACTGGTGAATCTGCATCTTGCCTGTTAATATTATTCCTGATATCATGTGTTTCTTCTCTGTTCCAATAGCTGAAGAACTCATGGCAGCAAGCACAATATCCTCTCTATCCGCAGGTGTAATTAACAGCACCCTTTCACCAAAAAAGCCCAATGCATTATGTGGAGTCATTGCTCCTACTACAATCTTTTCAATTTGATTATCAAGAGATTCCCTGCCATTTACAAGCTTTGAAGGAATGCTTTCCATAACCTGTTTTATACTTGGCCATGTAAGACGTTTTGTATATGGTATAGCTCCAAACAGCTCAATCCCCTTCTTTGCCAAGCCTCTCTTTATGTAATCCTTAATTTTATCCATTTTATCGGGTATCACCTTGTTAATTACCACACCCACTAATTCTACTCCCTCTTTTTCAAACAAGGCCTTATTTAAAACAATCTCATCTATTGGACGGCCAATCCCGCCTACTGTTATCATCAGAACCTTTGCGCCCAGCAATTTTGCAACAGACCCATTTCCTAGATCAAAAACAGACCCGACACCAGCATGTCCTGTTCCCTCAATCACTACCAGATCCTTATCTTTTGAAATCTCTCCATAAGCTTCCATAATAATATCCGTTAAAACTTGTTTCTTTCCATGATCTATATACTCCTCAGTAAAACCCCTTTCAACAGCTATTGGACTTATATGTCGTAATTCTCCGTCACAATTACAGCAACTTTTTATCAGCACAGCATCCTCATCAACTTTATATCCTTCAACCTCTACATATCGTTGACCAACAGGTTTCATAAATCCAATATTCTTGGCATACTGTTTAAATGCCATCATAAGACCAAGACTTACTAATGTTTTTCCGTCATTTTGTCTTGTGGCTGCAATAAATAATTTCTTTTCTTTAGCCATAATATTCTATAGATATTTTCCTGCTATAATACTAAGTTTGTCCTTTGCTTGAGAAGAAATAATACTTCTATCTGTTATGATTGCAGCAGCCAGCGCATTAGCGCACTCACACTTTCTCTCAGAGAAAATCTCTTTAACAGCTGCTTTTATAATCTTCTTTGCATTCTCTGAGTTTTTATTAAGATTTGCAATTATAGTCTCCACACTTACTATTTCTTCTGTCTCATGCCAACAATCGTAATCAGTAACCATTGCCATTGCCCCGTAGCAGATCTCTGCTTCCCTTGCCAGTTTTGCTTCCATCAAATTCGTCATTCCAATAACATCAAAGCCCATTTTTCTATAAAAGAAAGATTCTGCTTTTGTAGAAAATGCAGGCCCTTCCATATTCAAGTATGTTCCTCCATTATAAACTCTTAACCCAATTTTTTTCACTGTTTCGTATAGTATCTTGCTCAAATCAGGGCAAACAGGATTGGCAAAACTAATATGAGCAACTACTCCGTCTCCAAAAAAGCTGCATTTGCGAGCCTGATTTGTTCTATCAAAGAACTGGTCAGGAATAACAATATCCAGAGGATGAATATTATCTTTAAGGCTGCCAACAGCACCAACAGAAATAATCCATTCCACACCAAGTTTTTTCATGCCATAGATATTGGCGCAATAGTTTATTTCGGAAGGTAAGAATTTATGTCCTCTCCCATGCCTCGGAAGAAACACCACCTCTTTTTCAGAAAGAGTACCTGTAATATATTTATCCGAAGGCCTCCCAAACGGAGTATTTATCTCAAGTTCTTTTATGTTTTTGAGCCCTTCCATATCATAGAGCCCGCTACCACCAATAATACCTATCTTTGCCATATTAGACCTCCATTAGCATAAAATCCGAAATTCTAAATCTCAAAGACTGTTGTTCCCTTTATGCTCCATTTATGCTGGCGCATTTACGGTCATTGTCCCGTCAGGAAGCTCATAATAAATTTTTTTATTTTTAGAATAGACGCTAGGCAATCCTTTTCTGCGGTTTTCCTCTTGCGCCTTTTTAACAGCTCTGGTACCAATTTTTGTCACTTTAAACAATAATTCATAATCTTCTTTTTTCATCTAAAACACCTCCCTTGTGAATAGAGAAAAATATTCTTCATTAATAACATCCACTTCATTCCCTGTGCCAACTGCTACCTGCAAAAATTCATCTTTGCTGTTAAAAAACATCTCCCAATTATGAACCTTTTTTCTGTAAATATTCCAAAAATTGTTTATGCTTCTTCCGAATCGGCGTGTTATGTCTTCTTGAGGTATAGCATGCCCACCTTTTTTAACCCGGATATCTATTCTATGAATTGCTTCCTCAATGCTTTCCAGATATATATAAATTAATATTATCTTATATCCATCCTTTTTTATTTTAGCAATAACTTTAATTAGATATTTCCCTGCTAAGGTTGTTTCCACGACAAAAGAATCTTTCTTAATAATACAATTTTCTATTTTGGCAAAAAAGATTTTCCCTGCTTTTAGTCTCATTTTTTCTAATCTACTTGGAGACAATGTCTTTGCAATTTCATCAGCATTAATAAAAACCAGGTTTGTGTTTTTAATAAATTCTTTTGCGAATGTTGTTTTCCCACTTCCATTGGGACCAGCAATAATATATGCTAATTTCACAGTTAATCTCTCCGTATGCCTCAAAAACTTTTTTATATTATAGAATACTCAGAATATTTAAACAAACAATTTTCCTGCAGTTGTTTCTACGTCCACGATTTTACCAAAATCTCCCCTCTTCCAATGTCTCACATTTAGTGATGATTTCCCTGTTATGTCCCCAGGGAATCTGAAAAAGCTATTCAGAATTGACAAGTTCCACAACTATGCTGCCGAAAGTTATCTTCATTTGTACCCTGACAGGAATTCTTTTCTCATCATCCGTAAGCCAGACTTTTATTTTGCTGCCTTCTACCTCCAGCACTCCTTCAAGATTCAGCCCTTCAAGAATAGGCTCTATGAGTATTGTTTCATAGGTGCTTTTTCCTATCTTGATTGTCTCTTTTTCCAGAATGTTCACTCTTAATCTATGATTTTTTCTGTTATCATAGGCATTGAGGATTAGAGTCTCTCCTGCAACTAATTTTTGAGCTCTTATATAGTATAAACATGCAAAAGGATCCTTTGCTTCAGGAAGAATCTCTATAATTTTCCCATTTACGTGTGACACATGCTTTTCCTGATCAAAACAAGTTGTTTCCTTCTTCTTGTAAAATCCTTCCCTAAAATCCTTAATGCATTTCAAAGAGTATTGTTTTTCTTTATCTATATAGGATTCCATGCGGTCCCTTATTTTACATATAATAGAAACCAGTCCCATTGAATCCCCCCTTGCTTTAATATGCAAAACTTCCCTGCCGTCAATGTTCAATATCTCGGATAATTCCAGGCTTCCGGATCCAGCCTTTATTCCGAGCCAGCTAATTTCATACTCAAACTTCTCCCCTTCAACAAAAACTGCCTGAGCATGAGCAATTACAGAACACGAAATAATTAGCGTAGATAAGAAAATAATACACAAGACTAAATTTTTAATTTTCAATTTTTAATTAACCTCTCGAATCAAAGAAGCTCTTTATAGACGTTTTCTATTTTATTCATCATATTCCTAATGTCAAACTTCTCTCTTACAACCTTGAATCCTTCTTTCCCCATATCTTCTCTCTTTTTTTTATTATTTATCAGTTCTAACAAGCCATTAGCAAGCTCTTCAGCGTCTCCCGGGGAAACCAGGATGCCTGTCTTATCATGGCTTACAATTTCAGGAACGCCTCCTACATTAGAGGCAACAACTGGTTTTGCATGTGCCATTGCTTCAATTGCCGATCTTCCAAAAGATTCCTTTAAAGTTGGAAATGCCAGTATATCAATTGCTGAGAGGATATTCGCAATGTCATTTCTGAAACCGGTAAAAATGACATTTCCACTTAAATTCAACTCACTTATCAATGCTTCACAAAGCCCTTGATCTCTTTCCCTGCGAACTTCGCCAGCAATAAGAAACTTAATATTCTTATTTTTCTTCAAAATAATTGATGCTGCTCTTAAGAACACATCATGTCCTTTTAGTCTGCTTATCTGTCCAACAATGCCAATAACTAATTCGTGCTTAGAAATATTTAGTTTTCCTCTAATATCTTCACTGGATTTAAAGCTATCCAGATCAATACTGTTATTAATAACTAGTAACTTCCTGCTTTTATTGTTTATGTCTTTAAATGGCTTTGCAGCTGCATTTGAAACTGCAATTACTCTATCAGCATGCTTTAACAAATACTTACCTACCTTATCAGGTTCAATAATATCTCTTATGTGTGAGATTATAGGTATTTTTCTAAATCTACATGCTAGAATTCCATACGGAGCATCGCTATGAGAATTGCTGTGCACAAGGGAGATTCTCTCCTTTTTTATCAATTTTGCAAGACACATAACAGTGTAAGGAATCCATGGAAAATATTTCCCCTTTCTCCATAACCTCATTTTTGCAATTCTGTATGGAATTTTTATTTCATCCAGTTTTTCTGTCAAAGGACCTTTGGATGAACATACAACAATTGGGGAAAAAGTCTTCTTATCTAAATGAGTCAGTATGTCAAGAAGACTTCTCCGCGCACCCCATAGATTAACGCTGCTGCTTAGATAAAGTATTTTATGCAACATCTGGTATATGCTTTTTTATTAGATCTTCAAAAAGATCTTCTGTTCTTTTAATGAATACAGGCGCATCAAACTGCTTTTTTGCCCATTCTCTCCCTGCATTTCCCATTCTTTCAGCCTTATCCTTATTCGTCAGCAAATCAATTACTGCCTTAGCAATAGCTTTTTCATCTTTAGTGGGGACAAGTATGCCTGTCTTATCATTAATTACAACTTCAGGCGTGCCTCCAACATTTGTTGCTACTATCGCAACTCCACAGGCCTGTGCCTCAATAATAGAGCGTGGCAGGCCTTCGTAATAAGATGGTAAAACAAATATATCAAGAATCTGCAGAATTTCAGGAACATCTTGCCTCTGCCCTGCAAAAATTATTTTATCTGCAATCCCCAGATCCTCAGCCAGGATTTTAAGTTTTTCAGCCATATATCCGTCTCCCACAATTAAGAACTTTAATTTTTTGGGGAACTTCTGAAGTATTAAAGAAGCCGCTTTAATGAGATAAGGATATCCTTTAAGTTCAACAAGTCTTCCCACAGTGCCTACGACACAGCAGTTTTCATCAATTCCAAATTCCCTTTTTTTCTCCTGTTTGTTAACACTCAGGTTTAATCTTGCCAGATCTGATGCATTATAGATTAAGCTTATTCTATCTTCTCCTAAATTCAACTCTTTCTGAGTGTGATGTTTCACTTCCTTTGATAATGCAATTATCCTTTTTGGAACATGTTTCAATAAAAAATTATACTGCCATACTGACGTTCCCCTCTTTTTTTCTCCAAACCTGTCTGTATTCATTAATGTATGTATTGTAGTAACAACTATAGGAACTCCCCCTAACCATCCTGCAACACAGCCCCTTCTATCTGCAAGCATATTATGAGTATGAATAATATGAATCTTATATCTTTTTATTATGCCTAAAAGCTTAAGAATAGAACCTGGATTATGTCTAAGCTCTACAGGAATTACTTCAAATCCCTGTTCTTTATAATACGGAACTATTGAGCCTGGACGTGTTACTACAATAATTCTGTATTTGGTCTTATCTAATCCAGCACAAAGAATTCTTGTATGCTCTTGCGAACCCCCTGTTGCATCTTTGGAACTTATTATCTGAAGGATGTTTATACGTGATGCCATTTATACCCTCTTTTTAATGGGACAAATACCCAAGTGCACATTCTGCTAACAGGGATGTTCCTACAGGCAAAATGTCTTCATCAAAATTAAAATTTCCATTATGCAATGCAACAGGATTTTTATCCTTTTTTACTCCAAGCCAAAAATATACTCCTGGAATCTCTTTTTGATAGAAGGAAAAATCCTCGCTCACCATTGATAGATTGGGTCGAATTACTCTTACATCGAGCTTTTTTGCTGAAGAAACCATGAGATTGACTAAAGAGGCATTGTTTACTGTTACTGGGTATCCTTTTTCAAAACAAAGAGTATATTTCACTCCAAAACTTTTAGCTATCCCTTCCATTATCTCCACCATTCTCTTCTTAACCTTATTCCGCGTTTTATCATTTAATGTCCGAAAAGTTCCTTTCATTTCCACCTCATCAGGAATTATATTATAAGAAGCTCCTCCATTAATTGAACATACTGATATTACAAATGGGTCAAGTGCATCTATATTTCGGGCTTTAATTGTTTGCAATGCTTGGAACACACTGTTTGCAGCTATTAAAGGGTCTACTGCCGTATGAGGCATAGCACCGTGTCCTCCTTTTCCCTTTATTATAATACTAAAATTGTCCATTGAAGCCATCATTGCTCCAGCCCTAACACCAATATTGCCAAAATTTATATACGGCCACAGATGCAAAGCAAATATTGCGTCTACATGAGGATTTTTTAAAACACCATCTTTTATCATCAATTCTGCGCCACCTATGTTTTCTTCGGCAGGCTGAAATATAAACTTAACATTGCCGTGTATCTGTTTCTTGAATCTTGATAATACTATTGCTGTGCCTATAACCATACTCATATGCCCGTCATGCCCACAAGCATGCATTATGCCCTTATTTCTAGATATGTAAGATACTGCATTCTTCTCATTAACATTAAGAGCATCCATATCTGCGCGCAATGCTACTGTCTTTCCATTATAGCCCCCCTTCAACAGACCAACTACACCTGTTTTTGCAATATTTGTTTTCACATCAAGTCCTATTGCGTCTAAAATTTCTGCAATCTTTTTGGATGTCCTTTTTTCTTGAAAGCCTATTTCAGGGTATTTATGAAAATCCCGCCTGACTTGTATTAATTTATCCTTTATTTCCTCTGCAGCTTTCCTTATTTCTGACATATACTCTCCCAATACTTTTCGCAAAGAATAATCTCGCTGAGTGATTTTCGCTCAAGATGTTTACCTGACTTGAACTCTGTTTTTGAGGGATATCCTAAAGGAGTTAATCCTATAACCTTAACATTAGAAGGAATATTTAATATTGCTTTTACTTGATCCTCATCAAAGGCTCCAATCCAGCAAGTACCCAAACCTTCCTCTGCTGCCTGGAGCATGAGATGGTCAAAAACAATGCTAACGTCAATCTCTTCGCTTGTATGAGTTCCACCGATATTCTGATAGCTCTCCTCTGGAAACGCACAGCCAACTATTATTATTGGCGCTTCTGCTATAAATGTCTGTCTTTTAGACGCTTCAACTAGTTTTGCCTTAGTTGACTTATCAGTCACCAGAATAAGTTTAAATGGCTGTTTATTAGCAGCAGTAGGAGCTAATCTTGCTGCTTCCAAAACACGATTGAGAACCTGTTCTGGAATTCCCTTATTCAGATATCCTCGTACACTACGTCTTTTCTTTATTGCTTTCAATATATCCATAAAGTTTATTATACCCTCAATTTATAATGGATTCAAATTCAAACTGGTGGTAGAATTTAGTATAGGAGATAATTAAGATTGGATAATATTCACACAGCTGCCAATTTTATAGAACTAGAATCCAGAATAAACAAATTTAGATTATTCTGGAAATGCATCAGGCTATTTGAGGGAATTACCATCTTCCTTTTTTCAATTCTAATATCAATAATAGCTGTTTTAGGTTTGGACAGTCTAATCCATTTTTCCCCCAGCATGCGTTTAGTTTGCCTTATTGCTTTCTGGACAGGAGCCATTACCTGCTTCGTAGCATTTATCATAAAACCAATGATAAAATATTTCAACATTGACCAGGTCGCAGTACATATAGAAAAAGCATACCCCTATATTAATAACCGGCTCATAAACGCCATCCAATTGGGAAGGAAACTAGATTCTCACACAGCTGTCTTTACTGACGCACTCATAACAGATAGTTTAAAAACCACACAGATGTTAAGCCTGAAAAAAGCTGTAAATAAAAGGAAGTTATGTGTATTTGCCTATCTTTTAGCAGGTTCTGTTCTTTTGACTACTCTCTACTTCGCGGCATTTCCCAGATATTTTAAGAATTCTTATGCAAGACTCATACATCCTCTCAAAGACATTCCTCCAATTACACTAACCACATTAAATATAATGCCGGGGAATTGTACTGTGTTTACCGGCGATGATGTTATTATCATTACTTCTATTAAAGGAGTAATGCCTTATGGAGCGGAGATCATATACAAATATGAGAATGAGAGAAAATATTCACATACACAAATGAATTTTAAAAACGACTCTTTCTTATACGAATTAAAAAACATAACTCAACCTGTAAAGTACAGAATTATTGCTGGTGATGGAAAGAGCGCTTTATATAGAATAGAAGTAAAAGAAAGACCGCAGGTTAAAAAGGTAAAGCTTACTTACAAGTATCCTGGATACACAAATCTTCCTATTAAAACAGTAGAGTCTGCTAATGGCCATATAGAGGCACTGATAGGAACTAGAGTGGATACGCAATTCCATTTCAATAAACCTCTGAAAACCCTGGAAGTTAAACTAGATAAAAAGAGAATTAGTTTCTCTATGATCAAGCCTGAAATCGCACAGGGAGAAATTCCCGTATTGAATGATGGAATCTATACTGTCTATTATACTGACATGCATGGATGCAGGAATCTGACTCCTGATAAGTATAGGATTAAGACAATTGAGGATATATCTCCACTTGTCGAAATTACCTCTCCAGCAAAAAATCTCCAGTTAAGCAAAAAAGATTCCATCTCTATAACCAGTAAATCAGTTGATGACTATGGCATAAAAACAATAATATTAAAATGCACAAAAGACGCAACAGTCTACCCTTCTGATATAAGGAACTATGACATACCGAAAAAAGAAATATTATCCAGTTTTAAGATTGATTTAAATAAAATGGATATAAAAACAGGAGATATTCTAACTTATTATGTTGAAGCAGTTGACAATACACTTCCAACAGTACACAGGGCAATTTCAAAAAAATATAACATAGAAATTGTAGACAAAAAACAAAACTTGGATAAGGATAAAAAAATAAACGACATAATCGCAAAACTAAAAGAAATTATTTCTGAACAGATAGAGAATAAAAAAAGTGTAACTATACTAAACTCAGAAGAACACAACAATCCAAATATTGATAAAACATTAGGCAAACAGGTTGATATTCGAGCAAAAACCATTGAGATTATTTCTTCTATAGACGAGACACATCCTGTTTATAAATACAAAGATCGCTTAGACTATACATCTGCAGTTCTAATGGTAAAAGCTATTAAAGGTCTGGATTCCGCAAAAAATTCTACTTCTCCTGCAAAATTCAAACTTTATCTCCATGAAACTGAATTAACACAAGAAGAAATAATACTAGTGCTTAAAGGTATATTATACCGTATTGAACAATTATCTCAGAATCAGGAGACAGTGATTGCAGAAAAGCCTGAAGAGGATACTGAAAAAGCACATCCCGTTCTTAAAAAGCTTGATGAAAATCTTTCAAAATTTCTTGAAGACCAGCAGGAAATTATAAAACAAACATCTGAACTTGCAAAAATAGGCTCCGAAGGGCTTTCAGAACAAGAAAAAGAGCAATTAAAAAAGCTTTCTATGCTTGAAAGCGAGTGGGGTAAGATATTTAAAAAAGCTGCGGATGATCTTTCGCGCCTGCCAGACGTGGATTTCCCTGCTTCAACATTAATTGAACAGACCAATCAACTCTTTAGCGATGTTGAAAAGATTGCCGATAACCTTGTTCCTAACACAATAGAAATCGCTGTTCCTATTGAAGATGCAGGTTTACTATTGGCAAAACAATTAAAACAGGACCTTGAAATCTGGCTGCCCGATAAGCCTGATAGAGTAAAATGGAATATGGAACAACCCATTGGAGACTATGAAGTTCCTATGGCAGATTTACCTGATGAACTTGAAGATATGATTGGAGAACTTATTGAACAGGAGGAAGATTTGATTGATGAAGCTCAAAATATTACAAGTGCATGGGCTGATTCTATGGGCGAAGCTGGGTGGGAGGTTCAAGACGGGCCAATAAGTAATTTCAGCGCAAAGGGTAAAACTGGAAATGTTCTTCCGGATAGCTCTGAAATAACAGGAAGAAGCGGAGAAGGCAGAAGTGGTAAAACTTCAGGAGAACTTGTTCAAAGCAAAGTTATGGGACTTGGAGGCAGAAAAACACCAGCTCGTCTTACTTCTGACCCTTTTCAAAAAGGTATTATTCCAGAAGAAAAGGCAACAGAGACAGGTGGCGCGACTGGTGGAGGAAAGATAAGCGGCGCAGGTGGAGAAGGTCTGCCAGGCACACCGCCGCCTGAGGTAGAATTAAAATTAAGAATGCTGCACGACAAACAGCTTCAGGTTCTGAGCAGAGCAAAGAATATTGCGAAAGGACTGGATAGACTCAATTATCCATCAGATATATTGAATGAAAGCATTAATTCAATGCATGATGTATGTGAAAACATCAAAAATTACCAGGCTCAAAGGCTCCTTCGGACACAGCAGATCATATTAACCAAGCTCAAGGATGCACAAACATCAGTTGTGTATATAAGCAAGGCACGCCGCGATAGATCAATAGGCATGCCAAAGGATTTACGAAAGAAACTAACAACCGTCAAAGACGAGGAATACATCCCCAAATACAACAAACTCCTCAAAGCCTACTACGAAAAACTTTCAAACCCGGATATGTAGTAACCGCTGGAAAAATCCGAAATTTTAAATCCGAAACTCGAAACAAATTCTAAATTCAAATTTTTAAAATTTAAAACATTGTTTTGAGCATTTGTATTTTTGTTATTTGATATTGTTTCGTATTTCGTGCTTCGTGCTTCGAATTTAATCTTCTTAATATCCCGCATTGTTTTATTCCTTTTTCTCCGGCTTCTTTGCAGGTTCAGGTTCTGGTATTTTTTCAATTGACAATAACTCTACTTCAAAGATAAGCGTAGCATTCGGGCCGATCTGCGGTCCGGCAGCTCGTTCGCCATACGCAAGATCCGATGGAATGAAAAGCTGATACTTGCTTCCTACATTCATAAGCTGAAGCGCCTCAGTCCAACCAGGAATAACCCGATTCGCTGGAAAAGTAACAGGTTCCCCCCTCTTATATGAACTATCAAATTCCGTGCCGTCAATCAGTGTCCCTTTGTAGTGAACCTTAACCTGATCAGTTGCCTTAGGTTTCTCGCCTTCTCCCTTACTCAATACTATATACTGCAATCCGCTCTTAGTTGTAATAACGTTCTCTTTTTTCTTATTCTCTGCCAGAAATGCTTCTCCTAGTTCTTTGTTTTCTTTGCCCAGTACATCCATTTTCTTCTTTTGCTCCTCCATAATCTTCATTTGCTTCTCCTGCATCTTTTTAGAGAAAGCCGTTAATTCCTTCATTATCTCTTCCTGGGTAAGCAGAAGTTTCTTGTCATTAAAACTATCTTCAATGCCCTGAACCGCAACAGAGAAATCAATATCCTCTTTTATTTCTTTCAGGCTGGTTCCGAGCTGCAGACCAATAGAATAGCTCAGCTTCTCACGATCAGTCTTTAGACCGTTATCATTAGCGGCTTCTTCCTTTATTGCAATATCTTCTTGCTTAACTACAACCGCCTCTTCCTTAATTACATCCTTATCCTTAGGTACTACAACCGCTTCTTCCTTTTTTACAGCACATGCCTGAGACGCCAGCAACAACCCTACTCCAATCAACATTACCAAAACTCTTTTCATCAAAATCTCCTTTCCTTAATTATTATTAATGCTGGATTATATCTATAACAAATTTCTATTGCAAGCAATAATATTTCAAAATCCCCTCTTGCCTGTCCTCTCCACCGCAACCGCCTGCTTTAGCTGGCGGTTATTGTAGGGGCACATTCTTTGAATTGATTGGGGGATTGGATGGTTGAGGTTTGAGCTATTTTTATTTACGCACGAATCTTCGTGGTACCCATATAACGATCAAGCTCATCTGCCGAGCTTGCAAGGTCAGGTGCAACGGCTTATTATGTGTCTTATTGTCCGTAGACTAATTGGCTACATCTCTTTATATTAGAGTATTATGGAAAGAAAAAAACTTATAGCGTTAGGAGAAAGAATAAGAATATTTCGAATTGGGTTGAATTTATCTCAAGAGAAGTTAGCTGAGATATGTGATTTTGACAGAACGTATATAAGCTTACTTGAAAGAGGCAAAAGAAACCCATCTTATTTAAATCTTTTAAAATTATCTATCGGATTACAAACAACCGCATCAGAACTCACTAAGGACTTAAAGTGACAAAATTAATAAGTATGCAACAAGCAGTTGAAAATTTTAAAGAATTAATCGAGAATTCGGTTAAGGAAAGCGGAATAAAAGGTAAAGAAGCAATGATACGTTCTTCTAAAATGATAAATAATATTCACGAAGCTGTTAAAGCTGATTTACTCAGAAATGGAATTGCACCTTACCGAATACACCCACCTTTGGGAGAAACAAAGCCTGAATTAAAATTGGCTGGCTTTATTAAACAAAAAAATCAAGATGTTTGCGTATCTCCTGAAGGTTATGTTCCAAAAGAGCAAATATTAACTGAAGGAATATTAAGGGAAGCGCAAGATTATTATGGAGAAGATTACACAGAGCGGACAATATCAATCAATATCAGAAGCCAAATGAGTTCCTTGGCTAAAAATTTTGATACATTATATGAAAGAACTATTGCAGAGGCTCAAAACTTACACGTAAGATGTCCAAAAATGGTATTAGGTGAAGTTTATATGATACCTGTCAAAGAGTATGATGCAGAAGCAATGAAATCCAATAAGATAAACTTTATTGATAAAATTGGTGCTGTTGAAAAATACATAAAATCATTTCAAGCCATCAATGGCAGAACTGATACATCTAAAGAAGAATACAAATATGAGAGAGTCTGCCTATTGCTTGTTGATTTCAAAAAAAGCCCTGTCAAAATTTATAGCACAAATCAAGACCTATACAATGACGGTTTGCTTGAAGAAAAATCAGATGCAAGTATAGACGAACTATCTTGGGAATCATTCACAACAAATATTTTGCAAATTTACGAAACAAGATTTGGAAATTGAATTTTAAGTTGATATTTAGTAACTAAAAATTTATCTATTTCTGTTTTATTTTCCAAACTTCTTAAGACATTCAATTCTTTACCGGTAAAGTTAGGAATTGTAAACTTCTCAATAAAATTTTTTTGATAGCAAGGATACCCACCTTGAATGGAAACACTTGTTTTGGTTACATAATAATCCATAACAATTGAGTTAAGGATTTTTCGAACAAATTTTATATTTTCTTCTTTCGAAAATGGATTGATTAGATTTTTAAAAAAAGTTTGTTTGTTATTATAGAAATAAATCCCATACCCGTTCGTAAAATAAGCGTCTTCTTCTTCAACCAATAAAAATCTCGGATGTTTGCTAAAAGTTGGGTTTAGTATTTTTTTCCCGGTTCTTGCAATTCCTTGCGTTCGCCCCCAAACATAAAATGGATCAAATTTTGTTTTCCCTTTGTCTCTGCTATTTAATTTCTCCTTTTCTGATAATAGATATTCGTAGCAGTTAAAATATTTTTTTTGGAACTCTTTTTCTGAAATTGGAACAGCGTTTCTATTAATTATTCTATACGGTGTAATTATTCTTAACGTATTTGATTTAATTTCTTCTTGCGATTTGAAATTAGATATTTTATAAACAGGCTTAGTTATTTCTTTTTCGATGTAAAATGTTCCGTTCTCGGTAGTTTTTTGTAACAATCCATTTTTCTCAAATTTTCTGTCAATGAAAAATACTTCATCTTTTAAAGTCGCAATGCCAACAGCAATGTTAAACAATTGCTTAATTGGTGTTCCAATAGTTTCAATTATCCGGATGTTTTCTTGTTCGTCTGTTTTCAATAATCTCCATTTTTTAACATTGAGATTTGATATGAAATTTGGAGACCAATTTGCTGAAAACAAAAATTCATCTGTTTTCTGTTCGTCTTTTATTTTGTCATACAATATTGATTCATTTCCCTTTTTATCGGCAAATGTAATCGCTGTGTATGTTTGAGCATCAAAAACTTTTTTGTGTCTAAAATCTGCTATCTGTTTTATGCATTTTGTGTTTAAGAAAAATTTACGAAGAGATAATCCTGCAAGCGAAGTGAAATAGTTATTTGGTGTTATATAGCCTAATCTACCATTTTTTGTTAAAAGTTTATAGCCTAACTCAAAAAATGCAAAATATAGATTAAACGTTCCGTTTTCTATTGTTTTCCAATTCCTTATTAAACATTCTCTGTTTTCATCAGACAAGTCTTGATACTTTACATATGGTGGATTTCCTACTATTACTTCAAATTCTTCTTTCCACTCTGCCTTTAAACTGTCTTGGTGATATAAGTTAAAGTCATTTTCTTCAATGATTTCATTATGAAGCAATCCGTAAATACTTAAAATGATTTTTGCTCTTTCAATGTTGTATTTAAGAATATCAGAACCAAAGATATTTTCTTTAATTGTATCTTTGATGGTTTTATTATAGGTTGTTCTATAATATTCAACCAATCCAATTAAGAAAGCACCACAACCACAACTGGGGTCTAAACATTTGTCTGTTTCTTTTGGTGCTGTTTCTTTAACAATAAAATCTACAACATAATTTGGAGTAAAAAACGCGCCATTTAATTCTCGGTCTTCTTTCGGTATTAATAGTTCAAGATAGTTTTCAAATTGCTTTACTGTTTCAATTTCAAGAGATGAAACAAGTAAATATAGTTGGGGTTCAACACTAAAATCAGACAATAAATTACTGATAATTGAGCTGTCTTTATAGTGCAATTGTTGGTTGTTCAAAAATGAGTATACTAAATGCTTTTCAATTAATGAGATGTCGTTTGTATTTATAAGTTTATTTATGATGTTCTTATTTGGCATCTTCATCAGTTATTAATCCTTAGATGTTCTCTCTTTTACACATAACATTAACTATTGAACAATTACTTCTACCTTAATACTACCCTACCTCAAATTGCTTAAAATCTCAATAAAAATAGACAAAGACATTATATACCCCCCCCATCCCAAAATCATAAAGGATAAATTAAGGATAAAGGGAGAAGGAGGAAATGTTAAATAGACTTCAATATCTCTAAAATACTTTCTTCCGCTTGCTCTTCCAATCCATTTATAATCTTCTTTTGCCATTTCTGAGGCACAGAGTTGAAAACGTCTCTGATTATGTTTGCTTCGTCCTTGTTAATTAAAAACTTTAATATTTTAACCGCAGTGTCCCTATCTTTTATAGCCTTTTCTTCTCTAACTCTACGTTGGAAAATTATCAATTTATGTAAGGCAAAGTTGGCAGGATGTGGCAATGTTAAATAAAAGTCTTCCACTTTAGCTTTAATTGTGTTGCTTGAAAGAAAACTCAAAAATCTTAAAGCAACTGCGTTAATTCCTAATTTTGGCAATGGATGAGGTTTATCCGTGCCTTTGCCTTTTTCTGGAACCAAAAATTCGAGTATTAAATCCGGGTGATCAAGTTTGATATAACCTCTACTGCCTTTAAAAGTTGTAACAAACCCTAAATCTTTGAGGAGTTCTGGTATGTCAATATATTTCTTTATTCTATTGGGATTATCTATTAGAAAATCGATATCTCTCGTTTTTATGGTTGTTTGGTCTATGTATGGGATGTCAGAAAAATAATCCTTGTAAAAATATACACACCAACTACCAATAAGAATGAAATTGTCTAAAATACCATTTCTGTGAAATCTTCTTAAAATCTCAAAACATAATTCAGACTGCTTCTTTTCCACGTAATGAGCTCCTTAAAAATTTAATTTGTTTTTTTATTCTAGATAAAGAATTCCTATATTTAGCTCTTAGTATTTTTGCTTCGTCGTATTTCTTTTTTTCTTCTTCAGAAATTTTGCCTTTGTAGATATATTTTACTTTTTTATCTATTCTTTTTACTAAATAATAATACTCGTGACCGTGTATTTCCCTTTTTGCAAGACATCCTTTAGGCAATCTTATTAAGGACTCCTCATATTCCTTTTTCATCCTGAGAGAATTTTCCAGCTCTTCCGCTAATACCCCTTTAATAACTCCTCTCATAAACACTCCTATTTACCTAACAAACGATACTACAATATAACTTGTTGGGTAACATGTCAATAAAATAATTTACCTAACAAATATAATTATTAGAGCATTTGTTGGGTAGCAAATTAATCCATAAAGAAAAAAGGGAGAACGACAAAGGGGGACTTTATATTGCCTAATCTTCGGTTTTGAGATATCATAAATAAAAAAATAAATTCGAAGCATGAAGCACGAAATGCGAAACAATATCAAATAACCAAAATACGAATGCTCAAAACAATGTTTGGAATTTTGAAAATTAGGATTTTGAATTTGTTTAGGATTTCGATATTCGGATTTTTAAGTGTAATGTCTAAGAATCGGAAATAAAGGCAATGGGCATAATACAAGAACACGAGCCTGTGAAATTAGTAACAAGTATTTTTTCTCAGGATAAGAATTTAATAGATTCTGTGATAAAACTGCTTGTGGATAAGTTTGGGAAAATAGATTTTGAGACAGAGTTATTAGATTTCAATCAGACCAACTATTATGAGCCAGAAATGGGTAAAGCTCTGTTGAGAAAATTCGTGAGTTTTGAGGGGCTGATAGAGCCTGATAGTATCAGTGATATAAAAATATATACAAACGAACTTGAAAAAAGCATTTCTTCATCATGGAAGACTGAGAGAAAAAGAGATGTAAACATTGATCCTGGATATTTAAGCCTCGCGAAACTTGTTCTTGCAAGCACAAAAGATTTTTATCACAGAATATATCTAGACCATGGCATCTATGCGGAAATAACACTTATCTTTAAAAAAGAAACTCACTCTAAAGGAAGCTTTCAGCCTTTTCAATGGACATATCCCGATTATGCGTCGCAGGAATATCGCAGTATATTTAACCAAATAAGAAAAATATATAAAAACCAACTGGAGAATAAGTGAAGAAACCTGAACTGGTTGCGCCTGCAGGAAACCTTGAAAAGCTAAAAGTCGCAATTGATTATGGAGCTGATGCTGTCTATATCGGTGGAAAAAGATGGAGCCTCAGAGCAAGAACTGACAACTTCACACTATCTGAAATTAAAAAAGCAGTTGATTATGCTCATAAACGTAAGAAAAAAGTATATGTTGCGCTTAATATATTCGCACATAATAAGGACTTTGTAGGATTAGAAAATTATATAAAGAAACTATCCAGTATAGGGATTGATGCATATATCGTTTCTGATCCGGGAATTATCTCTGTTATTCAGGAAGTAAGCCCTGAGGCAAATATTCATCTTTCCACTCAGGTAAGCACTTCAAATCAACTAAGCGCAGAATTCTGGGAAAGGGAGGGCATAAAAAGAATTGTATTATCCAGAGAGCTCTCAAAAACAGAGATAAAAAATATTACTAAAAAAACAAAATGCGGGATAGAGATCTTTATTCATGGGGCTATGTGTATGGCTCATTCAGGGAGATGTCTGCTTAGCAGTTTTATGACAGGAAGAAGCGCTAACCTCGGAGACTGTGCTCAGCCCTGCAGATGGAAATATTTTCTTAACGAGGAAGTAAGACATGGTGAATACTTCCCTGTTTTTGAAGGAGACAGAGGTTCTTTTATATTCAACTCAAAGGACCTCTGCTTGATAGAACATATTCCTGAAATCTTTAAGACAGGTGTAAATGCTGTAAAAATTGAGGGGAGAATGAAAAGCCTCTACTATATAGCATGTGTAACAAGAGTATATCGGCAAGCAATTGATGAATATGCTTCCAATCCGTCAAAATATAGATTCAGAAAAACCTGGCTGGATGAATTAAAAAAAATCAGCCATCGCGGCTATACAACAGGTTTTTTCCTCAATAAACCAAATGATGAAGCCCAGGTATATAAGTCCTCATCATACATAAAAAATTACGAGTTTGTTGGTGTAGTTACCAAAACTGCAAAATCAAACATTTCAAGAATTGAAGTTAGAAATAAAATATGTGTTGGAGACAAGCTTGAAGTAATCGGACCAAGTTTAGAAGATGACTGCAAGGAAGCTATAACAAACATGACGGATAAAAACGGTAATGAGTTTGAAGTCGCTAATCATGGACAGATTGTATTTATAAAAGCAAAAAACAAGCTAGAAAAAGGCAGCCTGTTACGCAGGCAAATTGATTAAAATGTATGTAGATTTACACATTCACTCATGCGCCTCTGACGGGACATTAACCGCAGAGGAAACTATAGCTGCCTGCATGGAGAAAGATATAACTCTATTCTCTGTTACAGACCATAATTCCATTGCATGCAACGCAGAATTACGCAACCTTATAAAATTAAAAGACATATCATATATTCAGGGAGTTGAGATCGCATCAACATTTAAAGGCAGAGAGTTTCATATAACAGTTTATGGGTTTGATGAAACTAACAAAGAATTTAGAGAGCTTTTGAGAAAACATACCCAAGACGTAGAAGAAAACTTTTGCAATAAGTTTATAGAATGTTTCTCAAACCAAATCCCACAGCTCAATTTGGAAGAATTTAATGCATATTTATATGATCTCCGAAGAGGAGGGAGTAAATTATTAAACTATCTGATGGACAAAAAAGTGCTCAAAAATCTTGATGAGTATTTCCTTCTTGCAGGAGATTTTATTTCCAGATTCAGGATATTCTCTCTGCCACGTAAGGTAATAGATATTGCGAGAAAGGCAGGAGGATATCCATTTTTAGCACATCCTCCCGCTTACTATAGTTGCCTTGATCATTTTCCTGAGAAAGAGCTTGATGAGTGGCGCGGGTGGGGAATTGCAGGGATAGAGTGTTATTCTCCATATTTCAGAGAGGGAGAGAACGAGAAATACATTCAATATTGTATTAAAAACGGCCTCCTCATTTCAGGGGGCTCTGACTACCACGGTACATTTACCGAAAGAAAACTTGGCTCACAGAAGATTACACCTGATATGATTAATCTGGGGGATATACGAATTATTAATAAACATGTTTCTAAAAGCGTTTTTGTATAATCTTTAAATTCTAAAACACGTCTTCATCAGTGGTAATTATGTAGCCGCAATATATACAGACATCCTTGTTAGGAGGAATCGTTCTTTTACATTTAGGACATGTCAGGCTATCATGTTTTTCCCTTGTCATTTTACCATCTAAAGAACCATCTTCTTCATCGATATCAATTAATTCATCTTTAAACTCTTCTTCAGTAAAAAGACCTTTTTTAACCAATAACCTGAGAATTGTTCTGTTAAACAACGCCATTCTTGAGGTATCGTCAGAAATTTTATTTATTTTTTTATTAATATCCATCTTATGACATTGTTACAGGCTTAAACTTTATATGTAATTTTTGTTTTTCCAGATACACATGTTCAATTCTTCTTTCAATTTTTCTAAATTCCAGATTGTTTTCCAGCCCTTCAACTAAGCTAGAGGCAATTTTATCTCTTAATTCTTTAGGAGGGGTTTTGAATCCCATTACATCGCATCTATCTATTTCCAGTTTCAATAAGCCGTCCTTCATACTCAGTTTTCCGGAAAGATCTCCATTAATGTATCGGTTCATAAATGGTATAGAGAATCTTATATTGATTTTATCTCCCATAAAATCGACATAAGCTCTATTCTTAAACTGGGGATTAGACGCAATAAGCAGATTCAAATCTCTGTCAGTGAGAACAAACTCTCCACCTTTTTGCGATATGGATTTTAACTCTCCAATCTTTTCTTTTATATCTTTCTCTTCCCCGGATAAAAAAGATACTTGCTTAATTTGAACTGGTTCAGTTGAACTGTATTTTATGAATTTACTCCGCACAAAGAAGAGCATCGCTCCAACCGATATTACAACAAACAGTACCAGCCCCCCACAACCTATGAGACCCCAGAAAAAGCAACCCTTTTTCTTTTTTTTCTCGCTTTCTGCCCGAATATATTGCTCCTGCTCCATAACTACCTCATATATCCTTACTAATTTCTACTCCCATTCTATTGTGCTCGGCGGCTTTGAAGAAATATCATACACTACTCGATTTATGCCTTTTACTTCGTTTATTATTCTATTGGATATTCGCTCGAGCAGTTCATACGGCAGCCTTGCCCAGTTCGCTGTCATAGCATCTTCACTTGTAACGGCTCTTATTGCAACGACATTCTCATACGTTCTCTCATCCCCCATAACGCCCACTGTTTTGACAGGCAACAGAACACAGAATGACTGCCATAGATCATGATACATTCCAGATGCTTTGACTTCATCCATCAGAATCCAATCCGCATCACGCAGAACATCAAGCTTCTCCTTAGTTATATCACCCAAAATCCTCACTGCAAGTCCAGGACCTGGGAAAGGCTGTCTTCTAATTAACTCATCCGGAAGCCCCAATTCTTCTCCGACAAGTCTTACTTCATCCTTGAAAAGCTCTTTCAACGGCTCTATTAGCTTAAAATTCATTTTTTCAGGAAGCCCTCCCACATTATGATGTGTTTTAATAGTTGCAGAGGGACCTCCTATTGGAGACGTGCTTTCAATAACATCAGGATATAATGTGCCTTGAGCAAGAAATTTAATTTTACCTAATTTTCTTGCCTCTTTTTCAAAAATACCTATAAAAAGTCCGCCTATTATCTTTCTTTTCTTTTCAGGATCCGTTATATTTTTAAGTGCATTTAAGAACTCAGACTGAGCACTGATTTTCTTCAAATTGATACCAAACCCTTTAAGTCTGCTTTCTACAAGCTCTGCCTCTTTTTTGCGAAGCAATCCATTATCAACAAAAACAGCTATTAAATTCTTGCCTATGGCTCTATTAAGAAGCACGGCTAGAACAGAAGAATCCACACCTCCGCTTACTGCGCATAAAACTTTCTCTTTGCCTATCTTCTTCCTTAGCTCCCGAACTGCATTATCCACAAATAACTTCATATTCCATTCCGGCTTGCAACCAGCTATTTCAGTAAGAAAATTTTTAATGATTGTCTTGCCTTTAGGTGTATGTACCACTTCAGGATGAAACTGAATTCCATAAAACTTCTTCTGTTCATGTTCCATTGCTGCAATATGCGAATTGTCAGTTGACCCAATTATCCTGAAGCCCCGAGGAAGCTGTGTAATCTTATCCCCATGGCTCATCCAAACAGGTTCTTTTAGAGACAAGTTCTTAAACAAAGTCTCTCTGAATTTAACATTAAGAACTGCCTTCCCGTATTCTCTTGCTTTTGCAGCAAGAACTTTACCGCCTAGCATCTTTGCCATAAGCTGTGCACCATAACATATCCCAAGCACTGGCAATCCAATATTGAAAATTTCCTTATCACACACTGGACTCCCTTTTTCAGTAACACTGGCTGGCCCTCCGGATAATATAATACAAGTCGGCATATTACTGGACAGTTCACGAGCATTAGTGTCATAAGAGATTATCTTCGAATATACACCGTGTTCTCTCACGCGCCGTGCAATAAGATGTGTATATTGAGAACCAAAGTCTAAAATAGCTACCCATTCTTTATTCATTATTCTCCACTGCTTCAACAAAGATTTCTTCTAAAGACCTCTTTATTGTCATAACAGATAATATCTGGCTGTTATTTGATCTTAGAATATCTATAACAGTATTAATAAGATGCTCGTCAAGACTAATTTCAAGCATATCTTTATCAGTTTCGTTTTCTCCTATGGAAATTTCAGGAATTTTGTTTAGCTTATTATGAGTTTCTTTATCAATGTTCATTGCTCTAATTTTAACCGCATGTTTCATGATTAAAAGATCATCAAGCTTTCCAATCTTATTTAGTCTTCCTTTATGCAAAATGCCTATTCTGTCGCAAATTAGTTCTGCCTCAGAGAGCTGGTGGGAACATAGAAAAAGAGTCTTGCCTTGTTCTTTTAATTTCAAAAACACATCTCTCATTTCCCTCTGTCCAATAGGATCCAAACCTGACGTTGGTTCATCAAGAAGCAGAAGATCCGGGTCATTAATCAGAGTTTGCGCAAGTGCAGCGCGCTGTAACATACCTTTAGAATATGAAGAAAGTCTGATGTGCGCCTTTTCTGTAAGCCCGACTAAATCCAGTATTTTGGCAATACGTCTCTTTCTTTCTATTGATGCTATTCCAAACAAGCTTCCACAAAAATCAAGCAATTCCCATGCTGTGAGATAGCTATATAAATACGAAACTTCCGATAAATAACCAATTCTGTTTTTTGTCTCTATATTGCCTAACTGCTTACTCAAAATCCATCCTTGACCCTCGCTAGGAGATATAAAACCCAGTAATAACTTAAGAGTTGTTGTCTTCCCGGAACCATTTGGCCCAAGCAGCCCAAACGTTTCTCCCTTATTAACCTCTATACTCAGATGATCTAAAGCCAAAACCCTTGTCTTTCTCTGGATGCCAAGCACATATTCTTTTGTAAGATTTTCTGTTTTTATTACTATATCTGTCATAATTCCTTCCCCCTATCTACCTCCCCAGAAGTTTCTATCCATACTTCTATATTGAATCGCTTCTGAGACATGAACAGCAGTTATATTTTTACTTTGCTCCAAATCTGCAATTGTACGCGCAATCTTTAGTATTTTATCATAAGCTCTTGCACTTAACCCTAAACTATTCATAGCGGCTTTTATAAGAGACTGAGTCTGACCGTCAAGCTGACAGTGTTCTTTTATGTCTTTTGCACGCATATGAGCATTACAAAAAATCTTCTTTCCTTTAAATCTTTGCTGCTGAATCCTTCGAACATTATTAACTCTCTCTTTTATTACAGCAGAGGTCTCAGACTGTGCCCTGTCGGATATCTCCTGATAATTAAGAGCTGGAACATCCACATGAATATCAATTCTATCAAGTAGAGGCCCGCTTATTCTAGAAATGTAGTTCTGTATTTGATACGGAGTGCATCTGCACTCTTTTACAGGATGTGTAAAATATCCACATGGACATGGATTCATTGCTGCTACAAGTGTAAATCTGGAAGGATATGTATGAGATGCACTTGCACGGGAAATAGTGACAACTCCATCCTCAAGCGGCTGACGCAGCACCTCAAGAGTATTGCGTCGGAACTCAGGAAGCTCATCTAAAAACAATACTCCATAATGAGAAAGGCTTACTTCTCCCGGCCTTACCAGCTGTGTGCCGCCAATTAGAGCTACATCGGAAATTGTATGGTGTGGAGCTCTGAAAGGACGGGTTGCTATAAGCCCCTTTCCCTGAGGAAGAATACCAGCAATAGAGTGAACCTTTGTTACTTCTAAACTCTCTTGTAATGTCATATCAGGCATTATAGTTGGTATCCTTCTTGCAAGCATCGTCTTGCCGGCTCCAGGAGGCCCAATCATCAGGATATTATGCCCGCCACCTATTGCAATTTCTATTGCTCTCTTTACATGCTGCTGCCCTTTAACATCTGAAAAATCAACATCGTACACAGAGTTCATTTTAAAAATTTCTTCAATATCCACTTTAAAAGGCGGAATATTTTCTACCTGATTTATGAAATCCACTGTTTGCTGAAGGTTCTCTAATGGATATGTATCTATTTGGTCTACAACGGCCGCTTCCTGAATATTATCTGACGGAACACAAAGAGAATGCCCGCTATTTTCCTTAATAGTTAACGCCATTGGTAAGACTCCTTTGGCAGGTCTAATATCGCCATCTAGTGAAAGTTCTCCAACAAAACAATGTTTACTTATAGTTTTATCGCTTATATAGCCGGAACATGCAAGTATTCCTAAAGCAATAGGCAAATCAAACGCCGAACCTTCTTTTTTGAGTTCTGCTGGTGCCAGATTAATTGTTATCCTTTTTTGAGGAAAAACAAATCCTGAATTCTTTATCGCAGCTTTAACCCTGTCACGGCTCTCTTTTACTGCATTATCAGGAAGACCGACAATTGTAAGCGACGGAAGACCGTTAGCTACATCAGTTTCTACCTCTATTAACTTGCCACCAATTCCAACAACCGCACAACTATAAACCTTTGCAAACATATTCCCACCATATAAATTACCGTTATTCTATTATTATGGGGGTTGACAATCAAGAGCTATTCTTTGCCTATCACAACATAAGGACGAATCTTTTCAAGTTTCTTTGGACTAATTCCCTTCACTTTGACTAAGCCATCTACTGTTTTATATGGACGTCTTGCTATAATTCTCTCAGCCAAAACTGAACCGATTCCCTTGATAGACATAAGTTCTTCTTTGCTGGCAGTATTTAGGTTGAGTAAGCCTTGCGTGGATTTGCCTTTTTTTATCTGATCCTGTAATTCCTTTAATTTTTGATCCTCTCTTCGTTGTTCTGCGCGGAACTCTGCAATCCGGTCAGGATCGCTCTCTGACCAAATGCCGACACGTTTCAACATGGCAGAAGTTTCCAGATCGCGGAGCCTTTCAATCATTTCACTGCGTAGTATGCCATTGGGCGTTTTTCTTCCCATCCCGTAATTACGAGCAAAGCCATTTTTAACGAGTAGACTCGCCAAATCATCTCCGCCAGCAGTAGTGATGAACCCGTATACACGGCCTTTGGCTGATCTTCCTAATGCGCTTGCAAAGGCTGTATGAACAGTAAAAGGGACAGCAAGAATATGTTCAACAAAAGTTTTTGCTTTGTCGCCAAAATGAATGGTGCGTGCAGCCTGCGATAATCCAAAATATCGCGTTTGCTCCCGTACCCTTTGCACATCACTTGTAGAACTGGCAGAAGTTTCAGGACAGTCAACAAAATAAAGCCTTACATGGAAAGATTTTTCATTAGATTCCACAAAGAAACTATCTCCATCATTTGCCAGATTACTTACCAATTTTGCATTGGAAAACATTTGCAAATCAGCAGCATATGATCGAAAAATCCCTCCAAATATCAATACCGCTGTCAGTAATAAAGTTCTGATGAGTGATTTGTTAGAAGTTTTCATTATTGCTTAATTTGACTTTCTCTCAATTTATTTGCAACGAATAAAGAACGTGATTCACTATTAACTGGACGTTTTTCTTTAATACACCAATCAACTAATTCAGTAACATTAACACCAATCTTTTTAATATGCATACCTTTTGAAATAAGATCTTCAATGCTTTTATTCGCAAAAGATTCCCATTCTTCATATGATTTTTCCAACGAATCTACATCAACAGAAACATTGCAAAGGCTTTCCCATTGATCTTTTCGAAACCATGCAATACCAAAAACTGATTCATCTTCAATATGATTTTTCATTAGATTTCTATTCCTTTTAAATATTTCTTTACCTCTAACGACCAAGTTCACCAGCTGAAAGACGCGACACAAAGCGGCGCGGGTTTTGGTCAGTGTGAAGCAAATTGTTATACATTTTCATTCTCTACCTAATGGTTTTGGACGAACTTTTTTATTTTCTGTCCAGCCATTATTAGCGTTTCTAAAATAATCAAATTTCGGAATATAGGGTTTTATGTCAATGAGTGGCGTATTATCAAGAACGTCTATCCCACTTACTTCCAAAATATTTTTATTTCTTTTTTCTAATTTTACAATAGAAATGCCAATACTATTCGGTCTACAAGGATGTCGGGAGGCAAAAACCCCATGAGGAGAATCATCTAAGAACGTTGGTCGAGATAATTTTATTTCTCCGGCTTGGTCAAAAATATAAAACAATATGATATGTGAAAATGTTTCAATTGTTTCTAATCCTTTTTCGTATTCCGGAAATAATTCTATTAGACCTTTTTCTTCAGGTCTTATCTGTCCTTGAATAGGGCACTCATCTTTTGTTTTATATGGACTATAAATAATCCCAATCTGCTCAATTCTAAATTTATTTTTCATGTTTTAGCTTAATTTACTTATAGTGCTACAATAGCCCAAATTGCTTAAAACCTCAATAAATTTCTGGATTGCTCGGTCAAGTCTGGCTTTGAAAGTGGACTTTTACATCCCCCTGAATCCCATACGTGTTAAGTTAAGCTAATAAGTTTTCTCGCCGATGTGGTTGACATCGGTGTTTTTTTGTGCCATTATACCGATAGCCGTAATAATGCTATCGGCATAGAAAGGAGACAGTTATGACGAAGGAGAACAGAAG
>JAHJDO010000121.1 GCA_018812485.1 bacterium
ATCATTCCCGCTTGTCTCAAAAACCGACAGCGATCACGCCTGACCACTCTCGAAATCATGGAAACTCAATGTGATCCAATACTCGAAATTGAGAAACCCATAATCAGAAAATGCATCGCTTAACTTAACACGTATGCCCTGTAACCCCACTTTGCAATGTAGTTCGCTCCCGGCAAGAATTCATCATTGGAGTCGTCGAGCTTCTTCTGAAGCCACCTATCCAGTTCATCTCGAATACCCGAAGCTTCCTTATCATGGATGAGATTCTGCATCTGGTACGGATCGACCTCGTTGTCATAAAGCAACCAGGGGCCGTCAAGATCGCGCACATAGGTATATCGTTTGGTGCGGAGTCCTCGATATTCCCTTCCGCCGTGATGTTTAGCATTCCAGTTGCCAAACGGCTGTGGACACATGATCACTGCTGCCCCATCGGATGGGTCATTGCCTCCCGCGATGTGCTTGGAAAAATCAAGCCCTTCCACTGTCTCGGGAATGGATATGCTACAGAGACTAAGAAGCGTTGGCATGATATCCGGTGCATCAATCAGAGCGTCCGTCTTCCCCGTCTGCCAGCCGGGCAGGCCTGGATATCTGAGAAGAAATGGCACGCGAATGGATTCATCCCAGGGTCGCTGTTTTTTCGTCTGTCCCTGCGATCCGAGCATGTCGCCATGGTCGGATGTGAAGACAACAATCGTGTCGTTTTCGATTCGACACTCTCGCAGGGTCGTCAGCAGGTCGCCGATGCAGGTATCCAAGGCTGAACAGTTGGCGTAGTATCCGGCGAGTTCCTCCCGCGCCTGTGTCGCAATCTCAGCGGGCACATTTGGTCGGAGTTCAATAACGTCCACATCGTACATCCTCCTGAACTTCTCAGGGGCCGTATTGTAAGGGCAGTGGGGTGGTCCCCACGAAAGCACCAGAAAGAATGGATGATCCTTGTTGTGGTTGCGGATATACGTTTCAGCATCGCGTGTTTGCGCAATCGCGTCGTACCCGTCCCAGTACAGTTTCTCGTCCGAATCGCCCGCGTAATAGGCTGAATGATTGTAGTCGTGAGTACACTCGAGCACCTTCCAGTAGTCGAATCCCAGTCGACGTTCTGGTGGGATGTAATTGGACCTGCCAGGCCCGTCAACATGCCACTTACCAATGTAAGCTGTGTCATACCCCGCTGATGAAAATGCCTGTGCGATGCTCGTTGCACGCGGCTGAAGATAGACATCATTAACAAAGACCCCGTGCGTCATGGGGAGCTGACCCGTGAGCATGCTTGCCCTGTAGGGTGAACAAACTGAACAACCTGAGAGTGCATGCGTGAAGTTGATGCTCTCTCTAGCCAGAGCATGGAGATTCGGTGTCTTAACGTTCGGGTCACCGGCATAGCCGGTCGCTTGCTGGCGCCACTGGTCACCGAAGACGAATACGACGTTTGGCTTCTTGTTCATACTTTTTTTCTGCGAACATCAATCATTGAACGTTTGCTGTTGCTTTTATTCTTTCCTTTCTATTATAAATTTCGCAATCTGTCTGAGAATATCAGCTCTTTCGCCAAAAATATCAAGCTTCATCAATGCTTTATTTATCAGGTCTTCAGCCCTTTTCTTAGATTCCTCTATGCCCAAAAAAGCGGGATAATTAAATCCTTTTTCACTATCCTGCTTTTCATCCAATATGTCATCTGTAATCTGAAATGCAATTCCTATTAACTTGCCGTATTCATACAATGCTTCCTCTTCCCTCTTAGCTGCCCCTGACAAAATGGCTCCAATCCTAAGAGAAACAGCAATAAGAGCTCCTGTCTTGTGAGTGCAAACAAATTCTAATTCAGGTAATTCAGCCTTATTCTTATCCCATGATATATCAACTACCTGCCCACCTATCATACCAAATGTGCCAATCGCCTTAGATATTAGATTTATTGCCCTTAATGCAAGCTTGCTGTCCTTTACCTCTTCAGATAGTATTTTAAATGCGATAGTCAATAATGCATCTCCTGCAAGAATAGCTATGTCCTCTCCGAACTTCTTATGAGAAGTTAACTTCCCTCTTCGATACTCATCATTATCCATAGCTGGCAGATCATCGTGAACTAATGAGTAATTATGTATAAGCTCTACTGCACACGCAGCCGGCAATAGTATTCTCTCTTCTTGCAAAAATATCTCTCCAGCAGCTAGCATCAAAATGGGTCTTAGCCGTTTCCCTCCTGAAAAAACACTATATCTTACAGCCTCGTGTATGATCTGAGGATATTCAGTTTCCTTCGGCATATACTTATCAAGTTTGCTGTCTATGATCTTCTTTTTTGCAGATAGATAACCTTTTAAGTTCATTTTTCCTTCTCGTTCAGTTCAAATGGTTCTTTATATGCAACGCCATTGACGTCTTTCTTAAGTATTTCCACCTTTTTTTCAACTTCCCTCAATTTAACCGAGCAAAACTTCGCTAGTTTTACTCCCTCTTCAAAGAGTCCCAGAGATTTATCTAAAGAAACACTGCCCTCTTCCATCTCCTTTACTATGTTTTCCAGCTTGTCTAGAGCCTGCTCAAATTTTAATTCTTTCATAACCTAATTCCCTTTCCATATCTATTAATTTTTTAATATCACCCGCTAAAGGCGCTAGGAACTCTATATCCTTATTCGAAGTCGGATGAGAAAAACTAATTCTGTAAGCATGCAATGCCTGACGATCAATCAGACTATCCAGCTTAGATACCAACCCTTTACTTTCTCCGTATATTTTGTCGCCTACAATTGGATAACCAAGATATGCCATATGAACCCGAATCTGATGTGTCCTTCCTGTTCTTGGATGAGCGTTAATAAGTGTATCTTTATGGTAGCGTTCAATCACATTGAATTTAGTAAGCGCTCTCTTTCCGCCAATATAAGAAATTGCCATTTTCGTTCTATGCGACACACATCGGCCAATCGGTCTATCGATCTCGCCTTCATCCTGTGGGATCACTCCTCTTACAACAGCCATATAAGTCTTCTTCACCTTCCTGTTCTTAAACTGCTCTGCTAAATTAGCATGAGCACTATTGTTTTTTGCTGCAATAAGAACCCCTGATGTGTCCTTATCCAGTCTATGAACTATACCCGGACGCATAGACCCATTCAAATCCGACAATGTTTTGCAATGATACAATAAAAAATTTACAACTGTGCCATAGACAACTCCCTGCGCAGGATGTACAATAATCCCTGCAGGCTTATTAATAACTATTATATTATCATCTTCATATAGTATATCAAGCGCCATATTCTCTGGCTTCAGCTTTAGCTCAGCATTATCTTGAAGCTCTGGGATAGTTATTAATATATTATCCCCTATCTTAAGAAAATATCCCGGCTTTGTTTTTTTTCCATTTACCAAAGCATGATTGGCAATAATCAGATTCTGAATGAAAGACCTGGAAACTATATCAAGCTTATTTGCCAGAAATTTATCTAATCGTTCCCCAACATTCTGCACATCAGCTATAAACTTATATTCCATATTCATAGAGCCCACGACCAGAGTCGAACTGGTGACCTCATCATTACGAGTGACGTGCTCTACCAACTGAGCTACGTGGGCATAAAAAAAGTGCCGGGGCGCAGAATTGAACTGCGGACACGCGGATTTTCAGTCCGCTGCTCTACCGACTGAGCTACCCCGGCAATTTGAACTTAACACACTGCAATTATACAAATTTTTATATTAATGACAAGAAAATTAAACCATTAATCAGTCAAAAAGTGGCTTGCTCTTGTCTCTGCGGGGGAATATTTAAAATATCTAATTTTAATACAAAAAATCTTATGTGCAGTTATAAAAGCGGATTTTTCGTAGAAAAAGCAGGGAAAATCATCGAAAATAAGCAGGTTTCGTGTCAATAGCTTCCCGTAAGGTATGTTATGTTCCGAAAAGAATTCATCAAGTTATCTTTTGTCTAGCCGCCATCCAATAAAGAAGAGAAGTAATAATGAGTATATTTAAACATTTTCTCAGGAATATATTAATTTCTATGGTCAATTCTGCTTTCAGCCGGTTCCTGACATAGATCCTCTGTCTGCAAAAAAAGAGTTTGAACCTATCTGACAACTATTCTATACCGCCGTTTTTCGCACGAATCTTCCAGTTACCACCCCCAAATATTTTACATTACCTTTTATCTCACTTCCTGGACGGCCTCCTGAGCCGCCTCCGCCCACGTCGTCAACAATGCAGGATTTCCATTTACTGAATGGATATCACTTAAATTTAAATCTATAGATACCCCTTCAGCAGCAGTAACCAAACGTCTTATATCCGATTTCATCTCATCCCGGGTGAAACAGAAGAAGACTTTACCCGGATGGGCATGAACTTCTAAAACGACTTTGCCCTGAAATTTATCCCTTGCCGCTTTAACTGAGGACCAGGGTGAAACATGGAAACGCCGTAAGTTTGGTAGAGTGGCCAGTATATCTAATTTGTGATCTAGACATTCGCAACCATGATAATAAACTGTCTGATTGGTAAAATATCCTGCCAATCGCGCATTATAGGCGTGAACAAATTCCTCATACATTGCAGGGCCCAAGCCCGAGGATGTTTGGGCAGAAATATAGACCCATTCATCACTTAAATGCAATGCTTCTGGATTGAAGTCTGGTGCCAAATATGCGCAGTTCACACGGAAACTCACAGCTGTATATTTTCTATCGTCACTGGTTATACAGTTGAGCCAGCCGTGTTTTTCCCGATTGAGATGGTGCTTTTGGTAAGCTGTTGTGATAAATCGCATTAATGCGTGGACTTTATCAGGAGAATCCACAACGTCATACATTAGATTTTGTATGCCTCGCATTTCTGCGGCAAGATCAAAAGGGGAGTAACCGAGGTTAGGATATTGGACATGCACTTGTAATCTGCCTTCTACAAGTTCGTTAGCTTCCTCAATTGCCATAGAAGTTGCTTTTTCGTCAATGGCTATGTCTCTGAATTTCAACTGGCTGACATTGATCTCTTCCTCAAATGCAGGAGTGATCTTTCTTGCCTCCAGAGGATTATCAATATTCTCATCAGTTCCTACCAGCCCAAAAAAAATACCCCAGTCAACTGATTGTGATACAACCGCTGGTATGGTAATCAAAGGCCATACTATGTGGTCGTCAGGAACATTTTTTGCCATCCATAGCCGGCGCTTTAGATCAAATTCTATACGTTGGGCTATTGCTGATTTAGTCTTTAGATAATCTTCCCCAAGCATCAACTTCCATTGTGGTTTTGGTATTCCTTCATAATAAACACACACTGGAATTTTCTCTGTTTTGTGTAATGCCTGATGTTCAGCCCATATCTTTTTCTTTCTCTTCTGCTGTGGGTTCAAGGCAAACTCAAGAATTTCATCTACCAGAGGTTGAAGTAGTTTAATATCTTCTTGATGGCGATGAGTATTTTTATTTTTCAAAATTCTTTATGCTAAGTCCCTGTAACTTTGATCAGACAGCTCTTCTAATAAATCAAATTTTAATTCCCAACGCATTCTTTGCTCTTTAAAATAAAAATTTTTTCTAATAATCAATTTCTCTTGTCAAGGATTTTTTTACTAGTTGTCTGGAAATGAACAGGAACATCGTGAGCCACCCTTAGTTGGAAAGAGGCAATAAGGTGCCTTGAACTAAACCGCTGCGCGGTAGAACTCCGTTAATCCCACCCCGTCTCCTGTCAACATGATTACAATCTGATATACTTTTTCTCCGGAAGAATGTTCACGGTGAGCATTCGTTAAACTTCAATAGTTTAAGGAGAAAAGTATTATGAGTGCACTTCGTAAAAAAATGATTCGAGACCTGGAACTCCGAAGGTTTTCAGTCTCAACTCAAAAGTCGTATCTTGCAGCAGTGAGAGGTCTGGCAAAACATTACATGCTCTCCCCAGACAAAATCAGCGAAGAACAACTCCTGGATTATGTTAATTTTCTCATAACGAAGCGTAAACTGTCCTGTAGCTCTCTTAATGTTGCCACAGCAGGCTTACGTTTTTTCTATAAAGAAACGCTGGCATGTAATGCTATGGCGATAGCTATACCGCCTCGGAAAAATTCGAGAAAACTGCCGGAGATTTTCAGTTATAACGAGCTAAAACGACTTTTCGCAAGCACGAATAACCAGAAACATCGTCTCATGTTAATGACCGCATATTCAGGAGGACTGCGAGTTAGTGAATTAATCCATTTGAGAGTGAGAGATATTGACAGCGAACGTATGACTATCCGCATCAAAAATGGGAAAGGCGGAAAAGACCGTTACACTATTTTATCCCAAAGACTGCTTGATGAACTGCGCTGTTACTGGAAAAAATATCGTCTGGAGGATTTTCTTTTTCCAAGCGCATTTAGAGATAAAGTTCTTGTACGGCAAAGTCCTAATCTGGCATTCAAAGCGGCCAAGAAAAAGGCAGGCATTACTAAAAAAGTCACCTTTCATAGCTTGAGACACACTTTTGCAACAAATCTGCTCGAATCAGGAGTAGATATCCGGACAATCCAGATTTTACTTGGGCATTCTTCTATCACCACAACTGCTCGTTATCTTCATGTGGCAAGAAAGAACATCAAAGCAGTAAAAAGTCCCTTGGATATGTTTGACTTGCCTGACACAGATAGGTTTAAACGGTTGAATTCGTGACTGTGTTCCCTGTTTCAGCGACAGGGAACGGGCATAATGCAAAGCCGTCAGAACCGGAAGTGGCCGATATTTTCCGGATGCATGGCGATGCCTATCAGAAAAACCGTTCTCTGCCAAAATCACATCTAAAAGTAATACGCGACATTGAGACCTGCCGGACGGCTGTGCTCGGCGGGCATTTATACGAATGCAACCTCTGCTGTTATGAACATCCTGTCTACAACTCCTGCTGCAATCGGCATTGCCCCAAATGCCAGGCGCTCAATAAAGCCAGATGGCTGGAGACTCGCAACGCTGAGCTTTTGCCAGTGACTTACTATCACAATGTTTTTACCTTGCCGCACGAACTTAATCCCTGGATCCGATATAACAAAAAGGTTATTTACGATATCCTGTTTCAAAGTGTATCTCAAACACTGCTGAAATTCGGGATCAACCCCGAAAACGGTCTTGGCGGCAAGCTCGGATTTCTGGCGGTTCTGCATACGTGGGACCAGAAACTTCTGGAGCATCATCATCTGCATTGCATCATTTCAGGCGGAGTGCTCTCTTTTGACGGAAAGAGTTGGATTAACGCTCGCTCCAATTTTCTTTTTGCGGTAAAAGCACTCTCAAAAGTTTTTCGCGGCAAGTTTACAGACTTGTTGGAAAAAGCATTTGCCAGAGGAGAAATCACTTGCCCTGGGAATCTTACCGAAACTGCAGCGAGAGAATTTAGGCACATGGCAGCCATAGTTCGCAAAATCAAATGGGTGGTGTATTCCAAACAGTCATTTGCAGGCCCGGAAAAAGTCCTTGACTATCTCGGACGCTACGTGCATCGGGTTGCGGTTTCCAATGACAGGATTAAAGATATTAAAAATGGGCATGTCACGTTTTGTTACAAAGATCGCAAAAATAGCAATAGTAAAAAGGAAATCACCATTCTGGCGGAAGAATTCATCAGGCGCTTCCTGCTGCATGTTTTACCTGAAGGCTATATGCGAATTCGCTACTTCGGCTTTCTAGGCAGCCGGTACAAAAAAGAAAACATGTCTCTGATAAGGAAGCTTTTAGACATCCCTCCTGAACCTGCGAAACCGACGGAAAAGAAAAAGGCAGAAGAACTTATCCTTGAACTCACAGGAAAAGATATCACTAAGTGTCCGAAGTGCAAAATCGGAATCATGGTCGTCCGACAGACAATAGCAAGACCCTCTATTCAAATCACTAAAAATTTCTTTAACCTACCAAAGACCATAGATACTTCATGATGAAAGGAGCGCTTGAGTGAAGGATATTGTATTGACCCTTATGGAAAAAACTCTTCCAGAAGAAAAATTGGATCTGTTTGTTATAATATCAAACCTGGGGCAATTTTTTGTCCCAAAATTAGTTTGTAAACAGGTCATGTTCCGCAAAAAACATTCAATCCATCATTCCAGACATTTTACCCAACCGCCAATGATTGTATTAGACAACAGACATTTTTCATTCAATCCACATAGGAGATATTTTCGGTCTCTTACGTATTTCCTGACAGCTACCGCGGCTTAGCTCAATCGATTTTATCTCCAATTCGGCTTCAGAGTTGAACTCCAAACCATGCTCATTCTTGCTGCCGAACAAGAGATAAAATCCTATACATTATGTGCAGTTGCTGACATTAAAAATTCGAGGACTATTTGGGGGGGGGGGGCATACGTGTTAAGTTAAGCTAATAAGTTTTCTCGCCGATGTGGTTGACATCGGTGTTTTTTTGTGCCATTATACCGATAGCCGTAATAATGCTATCGGCATAGAAAGGAGACAGTTATGACGAAGGAGAACAGAAG
>JAHJDO010000122.1 GCA_018812485.1 bacterium
AACAGTGTTTTGAATTTTAAAAATTTGAATTTAGAATTTGTTTCGAGTTTCGATATTCGGATTTCTGATTTTATTTAGTATATTCTTTATGCTATAATCACAAAAATCTAAAAAAAGAAGGAAATTTTTTATATGAAAATATTGGTAACAGGCGGAGCAGGATTTATAGGTTCGCATATTGCGGACAGATTGATTAAGGAAGGTCATCAGGTCGTAATAGTGGATAATCTCTCAACTGGAAAAGAGGAAAATATCAATCCAAAAGCGGCATTCTACAACCTTGATATCCGCAGTAAAGAACTGGAATATGTATTCAAAAAGGAAAAACCTGATTGCGTTGACCATCACGCTGCGCAGATGAGTGTTGCAGTGTCAATGAAGAAACCGGTTTTTGATGCGGACGTTAATATACTGGGAGTACTTAATATCCTGCAAAACTGCGTAAAATATAACGTAAAAAAACTGGTTTTCGCATCCTCAGGAGGAACCGTTTACGGAGAGGCAAAAAATGTCCCCACAACAGAAAACGAGCCATTCTGTCCGCTTTCCCCTTATGGAATTTCCAAGCTTACAACTGAATACTATCTTTCATTTTATAATCATGAATATAATCTTCCTTATGTAGCGTTACGATATGGAAATGTTTATGGTCCGCGTCAGGATCCGCATGGAGAAGCCGGTGTTGTAGCTATCTTTATAAAAGCCATGCTTACAGGTAAAACCCCGACAATATTCGGCAAAGGCGATTGCGTTAGAGATTATGTATATGTTGATGATATTGTTGCAGCCAATATGTTGGCCCTCAATCAGAATATATGCGGATCTTTCAATATAGGAACTGCCAAAGGGACAGATGTTAAGGAAGTATTTAATGCGTTAAAGCACATAATAGATTTTCCTAAAAATTGCGAGTATGGGCCAGCCAGAGAAGGAGACCTTAAACGAAGTATCTTATCCTTTGATAAAGCGCAAAAAACGCTTTCATGGAAACCATGTGTCAGCCTGTACAAAGGGTTTGAGGGAACGGTAGATTTCTTCAGAAGAAATGGGTAATTATATACTCAGACGTTTATTCGGCATTATCCCGCTTCTCTTAGGCATAAGCATAATTACCTTCTCAGTAATACACCTTGCGCCAGGCAAACCGACAGACCTTCAGACACAACTCAACCCTAAAATATCCCAACAAACAAGAGAGAGGCTGGAAAAACTATACGGACTGGATAAACCTCTGCATGTTCAGTATATTTTATGGCTTAAAAAAATAATCCGCCTTGATTTCGGGACATCCTTTACAGACGGCAGGTCTGTACGTTTAAAAATCTTAGAAACACTTCCTATAACTCTAATAATTAACGTATTATCAATCACATTTATACTCCTTATTGCAATACCTGTAGGTATTGCGTCAGCCACAAAACAGCATTCATGGTTTGACAGATTCTCAACAGTATTCGTATTCGTTGGTTTTTCAATGCCGTCATTCTGGCTTGCGCTGCTTCTTATCATTCTTTTTAGTATAAAACTCGGCTGGCTTCCTATTTCAGGGCTTCACTCATTGAATTATGACCAGATGAGTTATTTCCAAAGGCTGACTGACTTTGGCAAACATCTTATAATTCCTGTTTTTATAGGTGCATTTGGAGGAATTGCAGGTATGTCCAGATATATGAGATCAAATATGCTTGAAGTGCTGAATCAGGACTATATAAGAACAGCACGGGCAAAGGGCTTGAGCGAGTTTCGGGTCGTTTACAAACACGCCTTAAAGAACGCCGTAATACCTCTTATCACTATTCTAGGACTTTCTGTGCCGGGTCTAATTGGAGGAAGCGTTATTATAGAGAGCATATTTGCAATTCCCGGTATGGGCAGATTATTTTTTCAATCTGCAATGTCCAGAGACTATCCTGTTATAATGGGAATTCTTACTATGGGAGCAGTTCTTACACTAATCGGAAATCTACTTGCGGATATATGTTACGGTGTTGCTGATCCAAGGATAAAGCATGGAAAAAACTAAATTCGAAGCACGAAGCACTAAATACGAAACAATATCAAATAACCAAAATACAAATGTTCAAAACAGTGTTTTGAATTTTAAAAATTTGAATTTAGAATTTGTTTCGAGTTTCGATATTCGAATTTCTGATTTTAAAAACTCCGTATCTAAAAACAACATTGAGTCTTATTAATATGTTATTGGCTAAATTTAAAAAGAATAGGCTGGCTCTTTTTGGAATAATTATTATCTTTGCGATGTTCTTTGTCGGCATTTTTGCGCCTGTTCTATCACCATATAACCCAAATAAAATAAATGTAGATCATATATTCTTAAGCCCTTTTCAAAACAATCATATTCTTGGAACTGATGGCCTGGGCCGCGATGTGCTATCAAGAATAATATGGGGCACACGTGTATCCATTAAAGTAGGATTCGTAGCAACAGGTATTTCAATCATAATAGGCATTCTTATTGGATCCATTGCCGGATATTACGGTAGAATGGTTGATTCAGTCTTAATGAGATTCGTTGATATGATGCTCTGCTTTCCAAGCTTTTTCCTCATTCTGTCAGTTGTAGCAATAACAAAACCATGCATAACCAATATAATGATAATTATTGGCTTAACCAGTTGGATGGGCATTGCCAGGCTTGTTAGAGGAGAGTTTCTCTCTTTAAAAGAACGTGAATTTACTCAAGCGGCGAAGATAATGGGCGCAAGTAATATGAGAATTATCTTTCGCCATATCTTACCAAATGCAATGGCTCCTGTATATGTTGCCGCTACTTTTGGCATAGCTGGAGCAATACTTACAGAATCTGCCTTAAGCTTTCTGGGGCTAGGTGTCCAGCCGCCAACATCAAGCTGGGGGAATCTACTTTCAACAGGTAAATCAACAATAGAATTTGCATGGTGGATTACAGCATTTCCCGGACTTGCTATTCTTATAACAGTACTTAGTTATAACCTGTTAGGCGAAGGGCTGAGAGATATACTTGACCCAAGGCTTGACACATAAAAAGATATATGCTACGGTCTCGGGGGAAATTTGGAGAAATAAAATGATTACGGATAGAAGGAAGTATCAAAGATTTAATGTAGATCTTCCTGTTTTATGTAAAAAAAGAGTGTACTTTATATCATATGATGGCGAGAAAGGCAGGGCTAAAAATATTAGTAGTGGTGGGGCGCTTGTATTTACAAAAGAGGATATTCCTGCTTTAACGTCTCTTAAATTAATAATACGTCTTGTGAATCTTAAAAAAGAGATTAAAACTGTTGCGCAAGTAGTAAAATCAGAACCAATATGGTCTGGATATAAGCTGAATTTAAAATTCATCAAGATTAGTGAAAAAGATAAAAAAATACTTAGCAAGGACTATCTTGTAAAGTCTCCTTCTAAAATCCTTGATAGCAATGAATAGTCACTGAGCAATACCAAACTTCTTGCCAGCTTTTTTAATTATTTCTATTGTATAACCAAGTTCCTCTTTGCTGTGAGCTGCTGTTATTGAAAACCTTATCCTTGCGGTATTTAGGGGAACACTTGGAGGTCTGATAGGTACAGCAAAAATTCCATTCTGCATAAGGAACTTACTGAACTGAATTGCCTTATTATTTTCTCCTATTATCAATGGAATTATCTGAGTCTCGGTGTTTAAAATATTAAACCCCTCTTTTCTCAGTTGATTTCTGAAATAACTGGCATTTTTATTTAATGTTTTTATTCGAGTATTATCCATCTCAAGAATTGATATAGCAGCAATAACAGAACCTATAACAGATGGCGGTAAAGCTGTTGTAAAAATGAAGCTTCGCGCTTTGTTAATCAAAAGCTCCTTGAGCTTTCTTGCCCCTGCTACATATGCTCCAAAACTTCCCAGAGCTTTTCCAAACGTACCCATATGAATATCTATAGCTTCTTCAGGAATGCCGAAATATTCCACACCGCCTCTGCCTGTTTTACCCAAGACTCCCGTTGCATGCGCATCATCAATCATTACCATACAATCGTATTTATTTGCCAGTTCTACAATCTCCGGCAATGGAGCAATATCTCCATCCATACTGAATACAGAATCTGTAACAATCAAGCGTTTGCCATATTGTTCTGAATTTTCGAGAAGCTTTTCCAGCCTTTTTACATCTCTGTGAGGATATCTTATAAGTTTTGCTCTGCTTAATATACAACCATCTACAAGACTTGCATGATTATACTTATCTGCAAATATAACATCCTGCCTTCCCATTAAAGCAGAGATCACACCTATATTAGCCATGTACCCGGAACTAAATATAAGAGCTGCTTCTGTTCGCTTGAATCCTGCTATTCTTTTTTCCAATTCCTCACTGAGAGCCAAATTTCCACACATAAGACGCGATGCTGTGCTGCTGCACCCATATTTTTTTATAGCCTTGCAAGACGCCTCTTTTAGAACAGGATCACCTGCCAAGCCTAGATAATTATTGGATGAAAAATTAATCAGCTCTTTTCCATCAAGAACCAGTTTCGAAGATTTAAACTGGGAACATGTTTTTAACGTACGATACAAACCTTTTTTCTCTAAACCATCAAGCACTTCGTCAAGCATGTAGGGGCTCAACATTTTGAGCCCTCATTAAGCCCTAAGTCTTTTATCATTCCTAAATCATCTTGAATGCCTCTTCCCTTTGTAGTCAGGTAATCTCCTAGAATCATACCATTTGCTCCTGCAAGAAACATCATTGGCTGAAGACTCCGCAATACAACTTCCCTACCCCCACAGATAATAATATCCTTTCTTGGGAAAATAATCCGAAATATAGCTATTATTTTTAGCGCTTCCAAAGGCTCTAGCAGAGGCATGTTCTCAAGTCTGGTGTTCTTAACAGGATTTAGGAAATTTATCGGGATGGAGTCAGGATCTAATTCTTTCAAGGTCATAGCTAACTCTATTCTCTGCTCGGGAGACTCCCCCATTCCAAATATGCCTCCACAGCATGTAATTAACCCTGCTTCTTTAGCTGCTCTGATCGTATCTATATTCTCACGGTAAGAGCGAGTTGTGCAAATCTGAGAGAAAAAACTTGGACATGTCTCAAGATTATGATGATATCTATCCAGACCAGCGCCTTTTAATTCCGCAAAAAAATCCTTGTCTAAAATTCCCAGAGACGCACAGCACTCCAGAGGAGTTTCACTCTTGATCTTTCTTATTGCGCTTTTTATCTTTTCAATCTCTTTTCTGGAGTTTATTTTTTTACAACTGGTCACTATTGAAAACTCTGCTGCGCCGTTATGCGCAGCATCCATTGCTGATTTAACTATCGCTTCTGTATCTAACAGGGGATATTTAAGAATTTTTGTCTTGTGATAGTCCGACTGTCCGCAAAAAGCGCAGTTCTCCGCACACAGACCAGATTTTGCATTTACAATAGAGCAGAACTTTACTTTCTTTCCTTTAAATTTCCTGCGTATTTTATCTGCTACTGATATGAGGTCCATTAGATTGCTATTCGTCTTAATCAGACTATAAATTTCACTATTAGCAGGCTGTATCCCATTTAAGACTTTTTCTTCTATTGTTTTTAACTGAAAATTCATAATTAGAAATTAAAAATTAAATCTCCATGTATATTCTTTGTCGCTTACTAAATCTTACTATTTCCCTGTATCCCACTCTTTTTATTAAAGAAATCGCCTTATCAAAATCTCTACCCACATGCTCAGGTTTATGCGCGTCAGAGCCCAATGTAACAGGCACATTATATTTATAACAAGTCTTAAGGAACTTCTCCTGTGGATATATCTCTCCTACAGGCTTGTATAGCCCAGAAGTATTAACCTCAATACATACATCTGCCTGTTTTAAGATGCTTGCTGTTTGTTCATAGATACATGTTAAATTTTTATCAGGCTTATATCCAAACTTCTTTATAACATCTATATGAGAAATGCAGTCAAATAGCCTTGATTCTGCAGCTTCTTCAACCAGACTAAAATAATCTTTGTACACTTTATACAAATCCTGATTTTCAAACCTTGATTTATGATCAGGATGATCAATCATCCAATCATCCAAAAAGTGCACAGACCCATACAGATAGTCAAAATCATACTTATTGATGTTATGCATTATGATCTTCATGTTTCCGGGCAAATAATCAATCTCACACCCAAGTTTTATTGAAATACGCTTCTTAAACTCTTTCTGCAATCTTCGTACATGTTTTACATATATTGGAAACTCATCAATGGACATAGCAAGCCTTCTTGCAAGCTTCTCATCTTCAAGATGCAGAATCGGGAAATGCTCATTAAACCCTATCTCTCCCAGTCCTTTTCTAATAGCTTCCCTGACATATTCTTCCATCTCGCCCTCTGCATGACCGCACATTTTGCTATGTATATGATAATCAGCAAGCACTATAAACTCCTCTTTAAAGAAAAATCCGAAATCCCACTTCCTTATAGCATACTGCTGGTATGTGAGCAAATCAAATCCTTTTAACTTTAAATTAGATTTGATATAGTTTAAATATGTTAGACAAAAAGACTGGTTTAGATATCGGAAATCCAGAGGTATTGCCCTTTTCTGATTTAAATAAAATAGACATTGACCGGCTTATAACCAACATAAGAAAACGCAAAGAATTTGGAATTGCTTCAATATCAGGCATACGTCAGGTATTTGACACAACAAACGGAGATGACAAACCTGATTTCTTTGATGGTACATCCACAAGTGTAACAGAGGCTGCCAAAGTATATATTGGAATAATAACAAAAAATTTTGCTGATCTTGTCAAAAACAAATCCCATAAGGAAAAGCCTGCTATAGTCGTTGGCATAGATACACGCCATAGCGGTCCTGCTATTGCAGATATTGCAATAAGAACTCTCATCTGGTGTAATGTAGATGTAAAATATATATTTGTCTCACCTATTACAAGAATTGCTGCTTATTCCAGAGAAACTGCTGATGGATTCTTATATATAAGCGCAAGTCATAATCCTCGTGGATATAACGGCTTAAAACTGGGACTTTCTGATGGCAGAGTATTATCCGCTGGACTTGCGCAATCATTTATTGAAAAATATGAATCTGAGTTGACTAACCCAGCTGTAATAAGAGACGTCATAGTTGGACTCAACGATGTGTCCTCTCAGAGAATTAAGGGAATCTTTAGAAATATATCTGTTTTTGGAGAGGAATCTGAGAAAATTTACTCTGAACTTTGCGACTCTATTATAACTGGATCTAAAGATACTCAAGAAGTAAAGCGTATAAAAAATGATATTAAATCAAAAATAGCTTCTATGAAGCTATGGATTGGGCTTGACCCAAATGGTGGAGCGAGGAGAGACAAGGAATATCTCCAGTCGTGGGGATTCAATATCACTCAGATAAATTCAGAATATCGCAAAGGCATGAATCATCAGCTTGCTCCAACTCCTGAGGCTACGAAACAGGCTCAAGGATCGCTTAGCAGAATGATAACATCTGGGAAAAAGATTATTGCATTCTTTGTTTTTGATACTGATGGAGACAGAAAAAACGTAGTTCTAATAGATAAAAATGGCTCTCCTTTTGTTCCTGGTGTTCAAAAGATATTTGCATTGGATGTGCTTGCATCTATTCTTGACATTGCAGATAAGGGTAAACTTGTTAATGGGAAATATGGTATTGTAGTTAATGATGCGTCCTCGTCTCTTATGGAACAGATATGTAATCTTTTTAACATTGTATTGAAGAGAACAGACACAGGAGAAGCTGCTGTTGCTGGAGGAGGAGAGATGCTTTCAAAAGAAGATATAGAAGTCATTCTAATGGGAGAAGCAAGTAACGGAGGGACATTTACACTTGATTTTATGGTAAGAGAACCTATTCATACGATTAGAACTATTATAAATCTTATAACACGGCCAAATCTTATAAAAATACTAATGGAAAAAATTAATATATCAGATAACTGGCACTCCCCTCAAAACATACAAAGCCTTTTCTATAATATACTAAATACCCTACCTACCTCTATTGACACAGATTTTTTTACTAAAGAAGGTGAATACAGAGCAAAACCAATAGACCAATACAGATTTAAGAAAAGTTTCGACGATTATTTCCCTGATAAATTATGGCCAAAAATTAAAAAAGAGCTATCAGACATATATGAAGGGCGTTTATCTTACGAATTTACAAACTATGAAGGCATAGAAGAATTGAGAGGCAAAGGAAATAGAAAGACACAGATCGGAGGTTATAAGATTGAGTTCTTCTTTCATAACAAAAAGGCAAAACATCTCATTGGATGGATCTGGTTTAGATTATCACTTACTGAAAAAGGCTTGATGCGAAGAGGAGTAAGTCTGTCTCATATTCAATCTGATCCTCGAACAAAGCAATTGCTTGAGAAAAAATACAAAGTAATCTATAATTTGTTTACTAATGCAATTGAAGAAATTGAGAATTTGGAAGCGTTATTATGAAACATTCATTAAAAGTGGGTTTTAGTTTTGGTGTAACTTCAGGAATAATTACAACGCTTGGGTTAATGGTCGGTTTGCATTCTGGAACTCACTCAAAGGTTGTGGTTATTGGCGGCGTATTGACAATAGCAATAGCTGATGCGTTTTCAGATGCACTGGGTATTCATATTTCTGAGGAGTTTGAAAATAAACATACCGCAAAGCAGATATGGGCGGCGACAATTGCTACTTTTTTATCTAAGTTTATTTTTGCCTTAACCTTTATTATTCCACTTTTATTTTTTGAGCTTACCACAGCAATCATGATAAGCATAATTTGGGGATTATCAATATTATGCCTTCTTAGTTATAGAATTGCCATGGAGCAAAAAATAAATCCATGGAAAGTGATTGCCGAGCATTTAGTTATAGTTTTGATAGTTATAACCCTAACTCATTATCTTGGAGACTGGATAGCATCACGATTTGGCTGAAACCCATCCTGAGATCATATTGTCTGATAATTCTAAAAATATTTTTTCTTGATAGCATAGGAAATTATATCAATCTATCTAATTTCAAATTATGCTATAGTTAGTAGTAGCTATGTTGAATGACAGTCCTATCTACTACAGAAACAGGCTCATCCAGATATTTCGAGATCATTGGGAAGGGTTCAAGGAGTTTCATCCTGAGCATGTAGATGAAGATATTGAGGTTAATGTCCAAAAGATGCTGGGTTGTGGACTGTTCGAGAACGGCTATGCTGAATATCGTTGTGGCTGCGGTTATATCAAGAGAGTTCCTTTTAGTTGCAAATCAAGGTTTTGTCTGCGATGTTCCAAGGTATATACTGATAACTGGGTAGTCAGGATGAAGCAGACTATATTTGCCAAGATT
>JAHJDO010000123.1 GCA_018812485.1 bacterium
TATTTTAAGGTCATACTTTTTATAATAAATATATTTTTGCCTATTTTTATTGAGGTTTTAAGCAATTTGAGCTATGGTAACATTAAAGTAGAAGTGACTGTTCAATAATTAATGTTCAATCTGAGAGATGAAAAAACGACTCCGCAAAAAGAAGCACTACAGTGAATTCACGGAGTGGGGACGACAGCTCGTCATCACCCGGAATCGGAAAGACGGATTTGATGAGTTCCTCGACGCCTTCATCGAGGAAGCCGTCGAAGCAAACGGTTGTTACTGTGGTGGTGGCGGGAAAGATGACAAGCTCGATGTTGTCGTGGAACTTGGTCGTCGTAGCTCTGATCCCGATGCCAAGCTGAAACGAATCACTGCCTGGCTTGACGCCCGTCCCGACGTAGACGGATGGAAGACAGGGGATGAATTCGACATTTGGCACGGGAACTTCGACGACATCGAAGAAAAGATCGAACAAGATGAATCCACGGTATTTGTCGCTAACGCGCCAAAACCGTGATTCACGCAGAACCAAGGATTTTCTATCAGCTTTCTGCGCCCATGTTTCTGACTCTTTGACTATTGTCCTATTAAATATTTCAGTTCCTTATATGTTCAAAAAGTTGTTTATCTAATATATTGGATAGTAGTTCAATATATTGGGAGAAAGCCCGATGCGAAAGAATATATTAGTTACCACAAATGCGCAGAAGGTGTTGCATTTTCTTATAGACCACCCGATTCGGGATTTTCTTGAAAGCGAGATTCAAAAAGCAACCAAAATCAGCAAATCAGGAGTTAACTATGCACTCCGCGAACTAGTCACTACAGATTTTCTTTTCAGGACTAAACGTGGGAAAGCTTTCTTTTATACACTCAATCATAAAAACATTGTTGTTAAACAACTCAAAGTAATAGAAACAATAGATCAGATTAGTGGTATCCTGAAAAAATTAAAGCTGCTGTCCTCCAAAATAGTACTTTTTGGCAGTTCAAGCTCCGGACAGCGATATAGATTTATTAATCATTAGTCGTAATAAAGAGCATATAATTCAACAAATCAAGAGCCATCGAAACAAGAGAAATATCCAGAGCATAGTCTATTCTAATCTGAATTTTATTGAAAAGAAAAAGACAGATCCGATTTTCTACGAACAGGCAAATAAAGGAATTGTCTTATGGGAAGAGGAGAGCCATGAGCTTTAAGGAATGTTATGTCTGTCCTAAAAACTTGTAGACTGGTCTACCAACACTGCAACGCATAAAAAAGAGATAAACTTGCTATTTGTAGACTATTTTATGTTTTTGTCTACCTAATTAATATTTTATTATTAGAAAAAACGCAATAATTGTTACATAATAAATAAAACTATGATATTCTTAGTAATATGAAAAGATTAAAAGCGCTAAATCTAGATAGTAAGAATATTATTGCTGCGATTCAAGATGAAATATCCCGTTCTCCAAAAGCTCGCTATTATCACCGGCTACATGTTGCCTTATACGCCCTAAAAACAGGCAGTTGTTATAAAGCTGCCTCTGTTTATGGACATTCGCCTCACAGTGTTTATAACTGGCTTCATCGTATTGAGGCAAATGGCCTGGCTGGATTGCAGAAAAGCGCGCGTCAAGGATGTTCTCCTAGGCTTAATTCTACGCAAGAGACGTCACTGCGTTGGAGTTTGTCTTTCCCGCCCAAAAAGCTTGGATATACTCAAAATGTATGGACAGGGAAATTCCTTTCGCATTTTTTAAAAACCCGTTATTCAGTATCTTTGTGTACCCGTCAGTGCCAAAATATTTTAAGCCGTTTTAGATCTCTAAGGAAAGAAAAACCCATTAAAAACAGGATAATTATCTAAAATTACCTGCAATTTTTATTTAATACACAAACAAATGCGCGCAACCACTTGTCTAACATTCTCAAGCAGTTATGATATGGTAAAAATGTGAAAGCAAAGAAGAGTTAATTTCTTTACAAATGTGCGAAAAGTTTTTTGCATAAACATAAAGGCGTTAACAACGTAAGCTAAGCCCCTTTTTGAATTTATTAATACACGCCCCTAGCTCCCTGTTTTTTGTTGTTATAGAACATTAAGATTGATATGTGCAATTATTTATTGCTTTTTATGCTTTTGCGAAGAAAATTGCCTAAAAACGGTGAAATGCAACTTTTTCTTCCGTTCACACAAAATTTAAAAACATTATTATAAATTGGTATACCACGTGTTTTAAAATCACTAAAACTCGGTAAAAATAACAATATTGTCAACCTATTGATACTCAATAGGATATGTTGTTTTTAGCCCTTTTTTACTGTTTTTATCGTATACCATATAACATATTGCCTTATAATAAGTTACAAAAGCAAAATGCCCTTTTAAAAACACCTGTTGGTGCATCAGGTGTGATGAATTATATTAACTCTATAATATTGTATAAGTTTTGCTTACTTGACAGCTATTAATAATATTGTTTTTTCTATAATAATGTAAATTAATTTGTCTAATGTTTTATTTTTTGTTGTTTCTTCTATAAAATAAGCGTATGTTTTAAAGAGATAATTAAGAAAGTTTTTAACATGACAAAAAGCAAATTAATGTCTAAGGAAAAATTATTACAAGAGATTTCTAAGGTCTTTGATGTAAAATTTGAGGAGACAAAAAGGCACTTTGAGGTAGTGGTTGAGAGGCTTGAGAAACAAATTAGCGCGATAGTCGAACAACGTAGAACTCTTATAAAAAACCAAGAAGCAATAAAAGGCGAACTTGAGGGGAGTTAAACTAGCTGTGTGGGATAATAGAGTAGAGATAGGAGGGAACAAATTAGTGAAGGCTATATTTACGTTGGCAAGTATGATAAACTTTTATCATGAGATCTTTCCTGGTAAATTGGCGGGGAAATAAACTCTTTTCTAGTGCCCATTTTGTGCCCAAACTACCCCAAAACAGGTATAAAGTCATCGTAAGTAATATAAGTAATGTAATTTGGTAAGTGTATGTTAGACAAGAACTAAAGTCGTATCATATTGGTGTTGAAGAGGTTGTAAAAATCCTCAAAATAGAATCCCCCCTTCGGTACCATTCTTTTTAAACTCGTAACTTGCTCGTTGACAACCACTTATAAAAATGGCGTTGTGCCCAAATGGTGCCCAAAACCCGCAAAAAAGGACTTGGTCATCCTCTGCATTAGAAACTACCCACTGAAGCTACTTCTCCGTTTACTTCCTGTCGATTATCAATTTTCCAGCGACGCCTACGTTCTCGGGAGAATTCTCCTTGATGAGAACGACGATCGTTTCCCGTGGCAAGCCGTATGCTTTAGTGGCAGCATCCGTTAGCTCTTGAACAAGAATTCTCTTCTTGTCTACGTCCTCAATAATAGGACCTTCGATACTAATGTTGGGCATCTATTCTCCTTTCTCTACTGTTTCTAACACTAATTATTGAACGTTTACTATTACCTTAGTGTACTTGTACCTAAAATTGCTTTTATTGTTTTATACATAACAAATTTCTCCCGTATTTTTTTATACATGAGAATTAAAAGTTTACATTGATTATTGGGGAAAACGGTAGTTTTCCATTTTTGTTGATGTTAATCAATCCAATTTGGACGCCTTTCATATCTTTGCAATTATTAACAATACCAATCTGGAGACCTGTTGTTTTAGCTGCAAGTACATCATTGACTACTCCCAATTGAACGACTCTTATGTCACTATGATCCTTTTTAAAACTAAAAATTTGATAACGACGTGCAACATTAAGTACTCCTAGTTGAAGACCTGTAATTTTGGCTTTCTCCAATTCACCACTAAATTTCATGTAATTCACAATTGGAGCAATCTGGATGCCTTTCGTGTTGTCTCCACTTACGGCGTTAACTGCACCCAATTGAATGCCTTTCATTTCGCCTGAAAAATTTAATCCTCCTAATTGTATTCCTGTTGTTTTTTCTACTCCTCCAGACGCACAATTAGCTACTCCCAATTGAAGACCTCTCATGTTGGCTGTCCAGTTTAATAGACCCAATTGAATACCTTCCATTCCTCCTGTAAAATTAACTCCTCCTAATTGAATACCTTTAACGCCACTCCACAACATGTAATTCATAATTGGAGCAACCTGGATGCCTATTATTGGTCCTCCAACTATACAATTAATCCCTCCAAATTGAATGCACTGCACAAATCCATAATCAGTCCTATCAGTATCACAAAAATTGAGCAGTGCATTTATCTGAATAGCCTTGACATTTCCGTAAGATATACTTGCTAAGCCTACATCAATACCATAGAGACTGCTATATTCTCCGTAGGATGGATCCATGTTTGATCCATAAGGCAAATTAAGTCTCAATCCGTAGATACTCCAGTCACTCGAAACAAGCTGAACAGGATTCCATATGGATATTTGGAGGGGTGCCCAGGATCCAGAAGAAGTATATGGCATTCCAAGGTAGTTTGGTTTAGATCTTTTGGCTCCATATTTCTTGAGTAATTGGACTGTCTTTGTCCGATATTTTCCTTCTGCGCAGCTCAAAGCCGTCATTCCATGTTTGCCTTTTACATTTACATCCGCACCATTGTCCAGCAGGACTTTTACAATGTCACTATCTTTCCTTTCTGCCGCAGTCATCAAAACCGTCCAACCATTCTTGGCTTTTGCATTGACATCAGCGCCTTTACTTAGCAAATATTGCACAGTATCCGCGCTGCAGTAGCCTGCTGCATGTATTAAAGCAGTTATATTGTACTTGTTTCTTGCATTCACATCAGCACCTTTGTCTAACAGAATTTTTATAATCTCAACTTTCCCCCATTGTGCTGCGTACATCAAAGCCGTTTCGCCATAATTGTCCTTTGCATTTATATTAGCCTCTTTCTTTGAGAGGATTTTTGCAATGTCAACGTGTCCTCTTTCTGCTGCATACATTAAAGCCGTTTTGCCATAGCTCTCTTTTGAATTCACATCAGCACCCTTATCTAACAAAGCCTTTACTTCTGCAGTGTCGCCTTCTTTTGCCGCATCCAACAATAATTTTGTAAGTTCCTCAGCAGAATTTTCTTCTGCAAAGGAAATAACAGGCGTATAAATACCAGCTGTCAAAATTAATATTAACGCAATTGTTAAAATTGCTTTTATTGTTTTAAACATAATAATTTTTTCTAAAACGACTCTATCTTCCACTCCCCAAAATGATTGTATCTTCCATGCTCTATCCCCATTATATTATAGAATTACTCTTAACTCAAAGGCAAATGTATAAATAATGCTTCTTATGGAAAAATTCTGTACGGGGGAGAATATTGGTTCTTGTGCCCATTTTGTGCCCAAACTACCCCAAAACAGGTATAAAGTCATCGCAAGTAATATAAGTAATGTAATTTGGTAAGTGTATGTTAGACAGGAACTAAATAAGATTCAGCTGTATTTTGAAGTGTCAACTTCCTTCTCTGGCTCAATCATGGCAATAAGTTTCTCCACGTCCTTGTATTTAAAGACAATCTCATTATCTAAGCGATAGGCTTTAATCTTTTTGCTCTTAATAAGTTCTAACATTTCTGCTCTACCGAGCTTTAACGTCTGCTGAACCTCGTTCCTTGTTAGATATTTTCCTGCCATTTTCCCTCGTTTCTTTATTTAATACTCTCCACAAATTTAGAAAGGGACTCTTCTCTTTCTTTATCGTTTGAGACAAATTGTATGCCAATATTGCAATCTTCTTTCTTGTGTAAATGCCAGATTATTTGACCATTTAGTTCTAAATATTTCTGAATGTCTAGCACAGGAATTCTCACTTGGAGCCTCATCTTCTCTTTTATTCTAGAATGCTCTACATCTTTATATCTCGGTATTCTTATACGAACCCCGCCAAGACTTATGTCCTTTGTGTAGCCATAATATCCAATTAAATGTTTTGTTAAATCATTTTGCAATCTCAGCTCAATTCCAATATTAACAGTATACCGCGGATATTTTCTTCTCTCTTGATCTATCCAACTAGTTGTTTTTACAGTTCTTTCTATATCTAAAACCAACTCCTCTATGCTTTGATACCTTTCAGCAGGATCAATATTAAGAGTTTTTAAGACAATGTCCTCAAAACCCTTGAATATTTCTTGATTATAAACTCGTGGCGGTTTAATAGGCATATTTAGTTGCTGGAAAGCAATTTCAGCAAGAGCCTCTCCATCAAATGGTCTCCTACCTGTTGCAAGTTCATACATAACAACCCCAAGAGAGTAAATATCAGATCGTTCATCCCCTCTATATCCTTTTACTTGTTCAGGAGACATATAATGTGGAGTACCAGCTCTTTCTCGTACTTTTATGCTATATTTGTCCTTTTCATAAGCTAAACCAAAATCTATTATTTTCACGTCACCACCTTTTGTCAAAATTATATTCCTGCTTTTTATGTCCTGATGAATAACGCCTTTTTTGTGAATATACCCAAGTATGTCACATACTTTAAGAATTATACTGATGTAATCCTTTGAGATAGCACCATGCGCTTTTATCAGCTCTCTCAAGTTATATCCGTCAATATATTCCAGTATAATATATTGAGAATCTTTCTCTTCCCCGAAGTCGTACACCTTGGGAATATTTTCATGACTTAATTTCTTCATTATTTCAGCTTCGTGAAAAAATCTGTCGATACGTTTTTGGTCAGTATCAGGTTTTATCTGCAATATTTTAATAATTACATTTGTTTTGTCTTTAATCCCTAAATAAATATCTGCAAAATCAGTAGAAGTAAGATATTTATCTATTTTATATCCTGATACGTATTTCCCAATCATAGAAATAAAAAACCCATCCAAGCCCTGACCTGAACGGGTTCCCTTTTTATTTCGGCAACCCAGCTACCATAAAGTTTACAACCTCTTAGGTCTGTAGGCTTTGCGTCCTATCCTTTCGGATAGTTTGCCTTTATCGACTAACCTAAATTTTCAATTAACTACTACTAAGTATATATCACAGTTATCTAAAAGTCAAGCCAAAATGGAAATGGGTAATGTAAAATATTTTATGCAAAAGTAATTGAGATAGGAAAAAGAAAGGGCTATCCTCTCTCCTAAGAAAAAAACAGAATCCCGAGAAAGTATCGGGAAAAAGGAGAAGAGAGAATGCGTCCAGGAAAATATGATACGCTAAATTTTAGCGAAGGCAAGCAAAATTTAACCTACATGTTAAAGGAAGCAGAAAGAGACCTTTGGGGATTTATGAGAGAGCAAAGCAGGATTAACTATAAAA
>JAHJDO010000124.1 GCA_018812485.1 bacterium
GAGTCCAAGAATAGCATGGGATCACAAATATAATCAGCGAAAGATGATAAAGAAACAGATTGATATGCTTGTAGAAGCCGGCTACCCCTCAAAAGAGATTTATGTTTTTATGATTTATAACTATCAACCAGACTATTATGAAATGTTAAAGAAACTTAGGCAATGTAAAAAGTGGGGTGTCCAGATTGCAGATTGCAGATATAGACCTTTAAATCAGACCTTTGATAATTATAATCCAAGAGAAAAGCAAACAAATAAAGATTATTATATTCATTCTAAATGGACAGACAAACAGATAAAACTTTTCAGGAAGAAAGTAAGACAACAGAATATTATGATAAGACATGGTTTTACTTTTTATAGCAAAAAGCTAGAAAGAAGTGGTGCAGCAAGAAGAAAAGAAGAACTTTTGAGTACAGGGATTAACAAAAATCACACTATAGAACACTTTAATAATTTACAAAACTAAAATGTTATATTTTGCTTACGGTTCGAATATGAAACATGAACAGATGAAACAAAGATGCCCTAGTAGCAGGTTTCTTAAGCGAGCTTATTTAGAAAAACATAAATTCGTTTATGATGGTTACTCAAAAACATGGAATGCTGCAGTAGCAAATATTATTGATACCTCTACCACAAAAGATGTCGTATGGGGTGGACTTTTTGAAATCAATGAGGATAACTTAGCTACTTTGGATTGCTATGAGGGTTATTCTAAAAAATCATATGATAGAAAGTTAATGGAAGTCACAGATGGCGAAGGAAAAACCCATGAAGCAATTGTTTATTTTAGAATAGGGAAAAAAGAGGATGCACCTTGCGAAGATTACCGGAAGATAGTTATTCAAGGAGCAAAAAATTGTGAACTTCCCGAGGATTATATAAATAATAATCTTTAATTTGTTATAAGATATAGAAAAATTATTAAACTAATAAGAAAGAGGATTAAATATGGCAGAATTATTTTGTGTTAGAGCGAATTTTGGGCAGTATGCAGAGAATTTTGTAAAAGGTGGCTATGTAGCAATAGGATGGTTTGAAAAGCAAAACCTGTCTAAAATTAAGGATAGACAGGAATTAGAAGGACTTTATAAAAAACATTATCCGGAGGAACACAGCCAGAATGTAATAGGACAGCAGGTAGGGCAGATAGCGCGGTTTTTGCTTGAGATGAAACCCGGTGATTATGTGATTACGCCAGCAGCCGAGCAGGAATATCTTTATTACGGTGTTTTGAAGAATGAGCCATATAATTACGCTGAACCTAATGATGGTTGTCCTTATATACACAGAAGAGCTGTAGATTGGAGTAAGACAAGATTGCAGAGAAGTCAATTCTCTATTCCGTTTCAGAACACAATACGCTCATCTTTAACTGTCTTTTCTATAAGCCATAAAAATGATTTCTTCGAGATTATTGGCAAGGCAAGCCTTGTATCTGCTGAAGAGATTAAGGTTCACGAAACTGCAACAGAAACTGTACTAAAGAGAATTTTAGAGCTCAATGCAACAGAGTTTGAAATTCTCGTCACAAAACTTCTTACTGCACTTGGATTTGAGGCCCAGCACACAGGAAGGGTTGGAGATGAAGGTGTTGATTCTACTGGTGAACTTGACTTACATGGAATAGCAAAAATAAAGCTGTATGTTCAAGCAAAGCGATATAAATTAGGTAGTAAAATAAATGCCCGGACAGTAAAGGCACTGCGACAAAATATTCCTTCTGGTGCTCAGGGCGCTTTCATAGCTACTTGTGAATATCAGAAAGATGCTCTGGAAGCTGCGATAGAATCCGGCTTCCCAAGAATAGGAACAATAAATGGCAAGCAATTAGTCGATTTATTATCAGAGACATGGGAAGAATTAGATTTGCCTCCTGATTTGAGCACGAAGCTTAATCTCAAGAGAGGGTTAATAGTTGAATGAAAACCCCATTAAATAATTAGTAGAAAACTTATTAAAGGTTTAAAAATTCCTTTAAAAGAGGAGAAAAGATGGCTAAAGAAAAGAATAAGCAAGAAAATCACAATTCGATTTTTTTACAGAATATTCAAAGAGGGATAGAGAAGAAGATAATCACTTTATCGGCTGATGAGGCAAAGATTACTTATTATTGTGCCAGAAATTTTACAGCTAATTTTAGGGATCCTGAGGAGAAAGTTAGGGGTGCTTATTTTGCCGAGCTTATTTTAGATTACGATTATCCTAAGGGAAGAATTAATTTAGAAGTTATTGTTCCCAGAAGAACTCCGGAAGATAAGGCTGATATAGTTATTTATGAGGATGATGAATTAAAGAAACCATACATAGTAGTCGAATGCAAAAGAGATGGAATAAGTGATGCTGAATTCAGGCAGGCAATTGAGCAAGTATTTGGTAATGCAAACAGCCTAAGAGCAGGTTTTGCCGTTGCTGTTGCAGGAACCACAAGAACTGCGTTTGATGTCTCGGGTTTTAAGCCAAGTGAGAGAGAAAAGAATGTTATCTCTGATATTCCCAAGAAATATGGCAAAACTCCTAAATACCGTTTTATAAAAGGCGAAGCCGATAAGGAACTTAAGATTGTTTCAAGGGAAGATCTGATAAGAACTTTGGAGAAAGCACATGATACTGTATGGCAGGGTGGTAAATTGGCTCCAACAACAGCTTTTGATGAGATTTCAAAATTATTATTCTGCAAGTTGCAGGATGAAAAAGAGGAAACAATTAAAGGCAACCCTTATAAATTTCAAATCGGAACACATGAGGATGCTGAAGAAATATACGAGCGAATAAATGCAATTTATCAAAAGGCGAAAAAGAAGGATTCAGAAATTTTTAAAGATGATATCAGACTTGAACCAAAGATTGTTTATGCAGTTGTTGAACACTTGCAGAGTATAAATTTCAACAAGACAGATCTGGATACAAAGGGAGTAGCTTTTGAAAGATTTATGGAAGATTTCTTCAAAGGTAAGATGGGACAATTTTTCACACCAAGGGAAATTATTAAATTCTGCGTAAAGATGATTAATCCTAAAACAGACCAGACAATATTAGATCCTGCTTGTGGCTCAGGTGGATTCTTACTTAATTCAATGGACTTTATAAGAGAATATGCAGAAAAAAGTTTTGATGAACGAGAAGCATGGAGAACTTGGCACGATTTCGCCATGAAAAACTTATATGGTATTGAAATTAATGACCAGATAGCAAGAGTTTGTAAGATGAACATGATTATTCATGATGATGGACATACTAACATAATTAGCACCGATGCACTGCGAAACATTAAAGAGATACAGCAAATACATAATTCCTTTGACAGCAATCACTTTGATTTAATTCTAACAAATCCCCCTTTTGGTGCAATTGTTAAGGATTCTGAAAAACCATACATAGAAAAATATTCGCTTGGAGAAGGTAAGCAGGCACAGAAAACCGAAATTCTCTTTATCGAAAGGTGTCTTGATTTTTTAAGAGAAGGCACTGGGAAAATGGCAATAGTCCTACCAGATGGAATATTAACTAATAGCTCACTTCAATATGTAAGAAATTTTATAATGGAGCGGGCACAAATATTGGCAGTTGTCTCTCTACCACAATTTGCTTTTACTCATTTTGGGGCAGGAGTAAAGTCCTCTCTTGTGTTCCTGCGAAAAAGAAAACAAAATGAGAAATTGAGCAATTATCCTATCTTCATGGCGATTGCCGAACATATTGGATATGACGCAACAGGAAGAAAAGACACAATCAATGATTTAGATACAACAATATACAAAGAATATCAGAAA
>JAHJDO010000125.1 GCA_018812485.1 bacterium
GGTTAAAAAACAACATTTAGAAATACAGGAAATGTTATGCAAAGTCAATGATGTGTGTTACGATAACAATGACAGAGAATTGTTCTTTGATAATCAACTGTTTTAACAGTAACTTTGCATAATATTTTTCTTGGGATAACACCGCAATTATAACGATACTTCAGGCGTTCAGGTAATGGTATTTATTGACCGTTTTGAAATTTGGAATTCAGGCAGTTTGCCTTCACAACTGTCAATAGCTGATCTTAAGAAGCCTCATCGCTCATATCCGGGGAATCCTTTACTTGCCGAGGTTCTTTATTTGGCTGATTATATACAAAGGATTGGGTCAGGAACTATTGAAATGGTTAAACAATGTAAACAAGCAGGACTTCCCGAGCCGGAGTTTGTTAACAACCGTGGATATGAGTTTAGAGCAATTTTGGGACGAGATGTCTTTACTGAAAGTTTTCTGTCGGAGCTAGGACTAAATGAGCGGCAATTAAAAGCTGTTAAGTACGTAAAAGAAAAAGGTAATATTACTAATGCTTTGTATAGGAGAATTTGTGAAACATCCGGACGAACAGCAACGCGAGATTTATCTTGTTTGGTTTCTTTGAATATCTTTGAACAGCGGGGAATAACTGGTAAAGGAACGGCATATGTTCTAAGACGCCACAAAGACGCCAAAGACGCCATTAAAGCACCAAAGTAAGGCGTTTAATGCTGTGTACCCTATATAATTACAGGAGAACAAATATAAAATAAGACAAATTAAAATTTAGCATTAGCCTCTATCTTAAAATATTTGGCAAAATAGTGTCATGTAAATGTCATACAAGTTTTAATGTTGGGTAAAATTAAACATTTAGGGTAAATCCTTCATCGGATTTCTCAAACTGGTGACAAAATGTCACCGGTTCAATAGGCTTAAACACTCAACCAGCTTACCCTGTGCGTTTACGGAACAAGGAAGAGGCAGGTATCTTGGTATCACAAAGTGTGATACCTTCTAAGCAAGAAAGAGTTTTAGAATTGAAACTCGCTAATTAGGGTATTGGGGTTCTAGATATAGAACCCTTATGAGGCAGTTATTAGAACCTTTTACCTAGCTTATTTTGACATGTTTCTTGAAATTCGTCGCCCACTGGGTGACAAATCTAAAATAATCAAAAAATATCCCTACTGGGGAGCCAATTCAAATTAAAGAAAAAACTTCTTCAATTAAGTGAAGAATGCTCCTTCTAACGGTTTGTAATTGTAACCAGTTTTTATTTATAAACAATGTAAACGATTTTCGTTTATAAATAATACAAACAGAATTTCTTTACAAAAAAGGAGTTTGAAAACTTGAAATCACAAATTGTGAGAACATTTACGAAACTCAGGGAAATACTTGCAACCCATAAAGACTTACAGCAAAAAATCGAAACATTAGAAGGAAAATATAAACAGCATGATCAGAAGTTCAAGATTGTCTTTGAAGCTATAAGGTAGTTATTAGAACCGCCATCATCACCAGAAAAACCTAAAGAAAAAATTGCAAAGAGAGCACAGGTTAATTTAAACAAGCCGATAATGAGCCAAATGAGCCAATAATGAGCCAATAACGTTTTTATAAGAATTTTCTGCGTCATTTCTTCGTGTGTTAGCTTTACTTCGCTTCCTTCTTTTTGATCGGCTTTTTCTTTAACTCTTCCCTGATCTTTGCCTGAAACTTCTCATGGGCTTTCCAGCTCAGATCTATAGTCTCTGGCAATTTTTTCGTAGTTTTTATTGATTTTGTCTTTTTAAACATGCTTTTATTCGCCTTTCACCTAATATAGCAGATAATCTTTTGGTTTTAGACAAAGTATTTTCTGGTTTTTAAAATGATATTTATAATAGTCATCAAATAGGCAAAACTTATTCAATATTGCATAATTAATATAATTCATCACGCCTGATGCACCAACAGGTGTTTTAAGAAGGGCATATTGCTCTTTGTAACTTATTATAAGGTAGTATGTTATATGATATATTAAAAATATATTAAAAATGTTAAAATAAGACGTATTATATTGATTAGCAATAAGTTGCAAAATATATCATTTTTCTTGATTTTTCGGCATATTTTGAAAGGCGATATATTTTATATCTTACTGTTTTTGGTAAATTATACCGCAGTCACTTCGTTTTTTTCTGCTAAAATAATATATAAATATGAGAAAAAATATATAAAATGCAATTAAATAAAATTGGATAAGGTCGTAGCCTATGATATATCAGATATATTTTTTCTCTTGACAAATAATGGGTAAAATTAAACATTTAAGCTGTCAATTGGTAAAATTGTCGTCTTAAAAAACGGGCGGTTTTAGCCTCGAAAAAGGCCTTACTTTGCCCCTGGTGACAGCTTCGCTCTTATTGGGCCATATTGCACGATCATTACCTTGGGCTTTTATTCTCCTTTGTTTTTGTTCTTAAAGTTCTCATAATTTCTTTAATATCTACCTCTGTTCTCAGCTTAAAATCTTCCCGTGGCTCAAAAGCTTCTACTTTGGTTTCCACTTTTAGGGGTACTTTTATCTTTTTACTCATCCAGTAAAATAGCAAAATTGTGCATGGCAATAGGACAATAGGCAGCCAACTCATTTGATATAATGACTTTTTTGATCTTTTTATAGTGGATTCTATCAAATATGAAAATTCTTCAATTGCATATTGCAAATTTTCGGTTTTCCTGCCACGAATAAGTTGTGTAATATCCCTTGTGCTAATTTTTTGGAACTTTGCCCAACTATCAGGCAAAATCGTAAAATAGTACCAGCTAGCTGCTATTATCCAAAAGATACAGACGAAAGAAAGAATCTTTGCATATATTTTGATATTGGATTTTATACTACACTCAACAACGAAAAAACTGCGACCAGTTTGCATTATTAAATTTCCTCCATTTCTTCTTTAATAAATTCAACAGCCGAATTTTCCATTTTCTCAATCTCACTTTGGTCGCCTTCCACTAATTTGCTATAATTTGCCAGCGCTATGTATTTTGCGTAACTAGCGTTTTTTACTGCTGATAAGCTAATTTTTTCAAGCCTTTCTAATTTAGCTTTAAGTATTTCTGTTTGATCATCAACGTCTTTTCCTTCCATTGCATTTCGGATTAATTGTCTAATAACTGTGCTAATATTTGTGTTTGTTTTCCTAACTTCACGCTTAAGAAATTTTACTTCTGCGTCTGTTTCTAAAGCCTTAAAAGAAAATACTTTTTTTGCCATTTAAACCCCCTCTATTTCCTGTGAAATTATACAAGACTAATTTATGTCTGTCCAGAAAACTTGTGTATACCTGGAATACCGACACTGTAACGCATAAAAAAGAAATAACTTGCTATTTGTAAACTATTTTATGTTTTTGTCTACTCATGGAATATTCTATTATTAGAAAAAGACGCAATATTGTTGCACAATGAAAAAAGCTATGATATCATTGGAAAAAAGAGGGATTAAAGGTGCTAAATCTAGATAAAAAAAATATTATTGCTGTGATTCAAGATGAAATATCCCGTTCTCCAAAAGCTCGCTATTATCACCGGCTGCATGTTGCCTTATACGCCCTAAAAACAGGCAGCTGTTATAAAGCTGCTTCTGTTTATGGGCATTCGCCACACAGTATTTATAATTGGCTTCATCGTCTTGAGGAAAATGGTCTGGCTGGATTGCAGAAAAGCGCGCGTCAAGGACGTTCTCCTAGACTTGCTATGCAGGAGATAACATCGCGCGCGGATTTGTCTCGCTCGCCTAAAGAGTTTAATTACACTCAAGATGTGTGGACCGGGAAATTGCTTTCAGAACACTTAAAAAATATGCATTCAATATCATTGCATACCCGTCAATGCCAAAACATTTTAAAGCGTTTTAGATCTAACTCGCAAAATTCTAAAAATAGTAAAATTAATGGTAAAAAATGAAAGGAAAGAAAGTCAAGCGAAACTTTACAGATACGCAAAATTTCCTTTCATTAATAGATAAAGACATATACGACCCTATGAGAGTCCACTTTTTAAATTTTTTCAATATACGCTCTAGCTCCTTGTTTATTGCCAAAGAGCCTTAAATGCGTTTAAGCGTAATTTATATAATTTTTCATTACTTTTTATGTTTTTGCTGAAAATTTACCTAAAAACGGTGAAATGCAACTGAATTTTGCGTTTACCTAAAATTAAAAAACATTATTATAAGTCGGTATACCATGTGTTTCAAAATCACTAAAACTCGGTAAAAAATAACAATATTGGAACCCCTTGATACTCAATAGGATACGTTGTTTTTAGCCCTTTTATACTGTTTTTGCCGTCTACCATAGAACCCATTGTCTTGCAATAAGTTATAAAAACTAAAAATTTTCTTAAAACACCTTTTGGTGCATCAGGTGTGATGAATTATATTAACATACAATTTTACATAAGTTTTTGCTTACTTCTTAGCTATTATAAATATTCTTATTTCTACAATAATGTAATGTAAAATACTTTGTCTAATATTTTATTTTTTACTGTTATATATATAGAGAAAGATTAAATATCTTTACAAACATTAACTAGGATGAAAAATTATGAATGAGGGAAAAGAAAAAGAAGTCGCCGTTCAGGAATTACTTGATGACATTAGTAAAAAGTTCTTTTATAAGCGGTATGCTTTTCATTCTTTAAATTCAATAAATCGCCTGATTCATTTATTGAATTTAAAAGGGCAATATAATAATAAGCAAAGCCTGAATTATATTATAGGTAAAGAAATTGTTCTATTAAGGGGCAGATTGTTAAATTTAAAGAAAACTTTATAAGAGGACTAAAAAAAGCCCCCTGCTTTCACAAGGGGCTTTTAAACAACTGATGCTCTTATCTGTTAGTTCTTGTTTCTTTCAATGTTAATCCATCACCATAGAGTTTTTTTACAACATCCTGGATTTTTTGTCTTTGCCTGCTGACATTTCTTTGATATGTTCCTAATTTTTGAGCAATCTCATTTGGTGTGTATCCTTTGCTTAATAGAGTGAAAACCCTCTTTGTTAAGCCCGATAATCGGTTGTTTATGCGACTTTTTAAGTCTCTTTCGTATGCTTCCCCTAGAAAATCTCTTTTGCCGTCTATATCAACGATTTCGTCGAGTTCAGTTTGAGTAGTCTCGTGTAATCCATTATGGACCCCATTATCTATGCTTTTCCCAGCTATCAAACAATTAAACATACGGTGTTTTGCGTGCTGTCTGAGGTATGCGTCGTTATAATCGCCGCCTTTTTCCAGCTTGCTCCATATTGCAAGATACCCGTCCTGAAAAGCATTTTCTCTTAATTGTTCATCCTTTGTTAATTTAGCTGCAATACTTCTCAATGCAGGTTCAAGTTCAACTAATCGTTCTTCAATCCGTTTCTCATCCATGATTTTTTCTCCCTTTTGTTTGTTAGTAGTTGACTGAAAAACTTCCTGCCCACTTCCACTGGGCTGTTTTTTGGTTTGCATTTTCTTCTCCTTTCTTGTTTTCGACTTTTTTAGTTCTTGTTTGCTCTTTGTTTTCATGAGTTCCTCCTTTTTTTGTGGTTCTGCCCTCTTCACAAAAAGCCCCACACCACTAAAGTTTGATTGAGCAATTTTGGGCAATAGAGTTGTAAGCTAGATAGACTGTCACTCCTGCCCTTTTTTAGGTGAGGGACGAACAGGTTAAAAAAAGTTCATAATTTTGGAACAAAATTTTGTGTGTCTGCTTCTTTAGAGAATTCAGCAAGTTTTTTTAAAAAAAAGAGTAGGATTGACTTACTCGGGGCCGTGAGAGGGCAGGTTCCAAAAACAGGAGGGGCTTGCCAATGAAAATAATAAACAAGAACCTCATAAACTAAGTTAAACAAGAAAGGAGCTGGAGCATCAGTAACTAAAAAATAGACCAGTGCTGCCTTTGATGGAGAGATTTTTAAGAGAGGACTCCCCTCTCTTAAAGTTCCTTCTGTGCTGTTTCATTGGGCTTTCACCCCAAAAACTTTTTTCGCCATAGCCTGAGAGCTTTATTTTTTAGTTTGCGCTCTTTTAGCGTAGGTACTGCGCTATAAGTGATAGTCTTTGGCTCTGAGTTTTGAGACAAAGTCTATCAAGCAAACCCTGCTGAATTTTTATCTTCGATAAAGATTGAGTAAAAAACAAAGCTTTCTGGCTTTAGATCCTGGTAAAGTATGGTTTGCCTTAGGATCATCATTCCTTTCTTCTCTGGAGACAAGCGGGAATTTATTAGTGAGCTAATCTTTTTTGCGATTTATCGTAAAGAAGTGATTGTCTCCGAAATTTTTCGGAGTTAATCAAGCGAACCCTGCTGATAGTCCAATGGACTATGAGTAATAAAATCCCGTGCAGTTAAGAGCCCTGGCCATAGAAGGCAAACCTGGGCGCTCCGGGCCGGAAAGTGGCCAAAACCCGTTCCCTGGCGAGAAAAAGCCTTTCGTATTTGCCCTGCATTGCGATATCTCTGACCAGGCCAGTATAGATGTATAGGCAATTTCAGGGAAATTGCCCCGCTTTTTCTAATATACAAAGATCGCAAACCGCAGTCTTGCGCTTGTTTTTTCCGTCGTTGCTACGGTAGAACATGTTGCTACGGTAGCAAAAATAGCATCAAAAATTTTATTTGTCTTTCTTCCAGGTGTTTATGGAAAAGTTTGGCGCCCTGCCCAAATTGGATACTGTGTCCACAAAATCATAATCGGCCTTACTTTTTTGACAAATAAACAAAATAACTTGACAAATACAGTATAGTATAATATATTATATTTGGAGGTGGCAATATGAATGTTACAGTTTATCTTCATGAACCTATTTTAATAAAAGCAAAAGAAAGAGCTAAGGCAATGGGGATCAGTCTGTCTAAATTGGTTGAAACGGGGCTTAAAAACATGGTTGGGGTAAATAAAAAACAGGAAGCGCTGGATTGGATTATAAAATTTGCAGAATCCGGAGAGTTTGCAGGACAATTTGCTGATGCAGATAGGTTTATCAAAGAAGAAAGAAAAAGAGCAGAAAGGGATTTTTTATGAAAATTGGGTTAGATACAGGAGTTCTGATAAATATTGCAAAAAAAGACAATAAAGCATTGCAACTAGCGAAAGACTGGAGAGAAAAAAGAGACATTCTTGTTTTAAGTTCAATATCTATCGCCGAAATATTAAGGTATTTTCATAAACAAGAACTGGGATTGGTTAAGGCAGGACATAGTGAAGCAGTACCCGATAAAGTAGTTAATAATAGAAAAATGGGAATGTATAAGTATATAGACAAATTGATCGAGGCATTTGAAATTGTTGATGTAAATATAACCATTGCAAAAAAAGCAGCTTCTTTATCTCATGGAACTGGAATACATCTGCTAGATTCGCTGATATTGACCACAATGCTAGAGAAAGAATGCGATGCTTTCTATACATATGATAGTGATTTTTCTGCTTATAAAGGAAAGAAAATAAAGATTAAAACTTTATAACGTAAAATAAAACGTCTAAGATCAAAACCTTATATCATGAAATTGTCGCATCAGAGCTTATATCCGCTAAATTTTCCGAAAACCTGAGCGCCAAGTTTAAAATTCCTGCCCTCGAAGTAAAGGAATCTGTGCGATTGCTTCGCGTCCGGATAACAGTTGTAGCCTCTTTGGATCTAGGCACAAGAGTTTGCCGTGATCCAAAAGATGATCATATTCTTGGCACTGCCATCCAAGGAGATTGTCGGTGTATTATTATCGGTGATAAAGACCTGCTCGCAGTGAAAAAACACAGAAATATTAAAATAATTCTCCCTCGGAATTTTTGGGAGTATGAAAGTCGGGCACTGGGGAAACATGTCAAAAGTTGATTATCATCTAATAGATTACAAGACACCTTCCGCGTGTTAGAAATTATGTTATAGATTTTAGCGAGAGATAGAATGAAACAGAAGATTTCCTTATTTTACACCTAATTTTATCCATTCGCGGAATAAAATGTCGGCAAAAAAGTATTTGCCATTCTCTTTATCAAGGTATCCGTCTTCAACTAAGCTGAGCAATGTTCTGCGAACCGCTGATGGCAATCCGAGGTTATTTTTCTTAAGATAATCTCCTGAAAGTATTTGTTTGCCTCCATAAAGCGAGATAGCCTTTAATAATTGTCTTTTAGACAATATCATGCGGGACCATTCAAGGTGAAAGTTTTGTGAATACAGATGAATTACTTGAGATAAAACTAATTGTACATCATTTTCACTAATAAGCCCTTTATCAATCTTAGAATCCCACAATTCATGTAATAATAGCTGCGTATAATACGGGATATTCTCAGCTAGTTTGATGACTTTTTGTAACGCTTCATCAGATATCTTTATCCCACTAGCTTTTAATTTGTCTTTTGCAAATTTTAGAAATATATCTTCGTTGATCTTTTCTAAATACATAACAGGACCTATCCTGTAGAATGGTTTATCCTGAGAATTTATCATTTCGTTAAGCAGATGTCTTTTTGAGCCTGCAAAAACATAGGCTACATTCCGGTGATGCTGGATATGAGCTCTTAACTTCCCCTCAATGTTTTTTCTGTTAAGTTTTAATATTTCCTGGAATTCATCAAAAACGATAACCAGTTTTTTGTTTTGCTTGCTTGCAATAATTTCTGGTAAATTGAATATTTTGCTATCAAGTTCCGCGTTTATTGGCTGATTGTAATCAAGCGATATCACAGGCTTGCCAATTTCATCGATTTTAAAATTAATTCGCAGTCCAGAGAGCACTTGTCGAAGAAATCCCAAAATCTTATTTTCAGGGGTGCTTTTCTTGACTAACAATGATAAATATGTATTAAGAAATTCTCTGTATGAGGAAAACTCCTCTAAGTCCATGGAAATAGATATTATCTCTTTTGCGCTAATTTGGTCAATCGCTGTTTTGATAAGGGATGTTTTTCCCATGCGCCTTGAAGAAATAAGAAAGATTTTTTGGCAGCTTAGGATATCGTTCTTTAGCTTTCTTATCTCTTCCTTCCGATTACAAAAATTCCCCCCGAAGACTGGCTCACCATAAACAAATGGATTTCTCATAACACTGATTCTCCTTTCATGTTTGTAACACAAAAAAGTGTAACACAAAAAAGTGTAATGTCAATTCGTTTTTTGCTTATTATTTCAAATATATCCTCATCGATAGCCCATTAAGGGATAATAAACGTTCACCGGCTTACCTTACCCCGTACCGTAGTAACTGTGGAAAACTTTGTAGGCTTTTTACTTAATGTAAAGTTTTAAACATTTTCTGTCTATTCTAAACACCAATAAGTCGATATTCTTAAGTAATACAATATTACTGATGTTCTTTATTATAATTTAGTAATATAATATTACTAGACTTTTTACTTAATATTCTATTATCTAGTAGCATACTTAATATGAGCAATATA
>JAHJDO010000126.1 GCA_018812485.1 bacterium
AGCCGCTAATATTAGTCAATATAACTTCTCCAGAAGATAATTCATACATAAACGGGTCAAGCTTAGATGTAAAAGTAGCATGGGAAGCTAGAGCAGGAATAATAGATTTATATTTAGATGATAATTTAGCCGGCAGTTACAGGACATGGCGCTGGTGGCACAGGGCAGGAAATCATACGTTCAAAATAGCCCTTTCAACTCAACAAGACGGAGAACACAAGCTCAAAGCAATTGCATACAGATCACACAGGAGACGAGGTTACAAAGCAGAGTCTAAAGAGATAGCATTTATATTAGATAATACTCTTCCTGTGATTTCAGATATATCTCCAGAAAACAATGCGTTAATTAACAACAATCAGCCGGAGATCTCAGCAGTATTGTCAGATGTTACAAGTGGAATAGATAAAGAAACTGTCATATTAAAACTAGATGATGCCGAAGTAACTCCAACTTATGATGAGATAACAGGCAAATTAACTTACACACCAGCCACAGCGCTTGAAGATGGAACACATGCAATTTCTGTTGAGGTGAAAGATAAGGCGGGGAATGAGGCAAGCGCCACATCAACTTTTAGAGTGGAAACAGATACAACACCGCCTGTAATATCAAACATTCTGCCGGAAGATGGTTCGGAAACGACAGAAACAAGACCGGTGATTTCTGCCAATTATTCGGACTCTGCATCTGGAATAAATGTAGCCGCAGCGAAGATATTAGTAGGTAATATAGACAGGACTTCCTATGCTACAGTTACAGAGACAGGTATCAGTTATGAACCAGCAGAAGATTTATTGTATGGCGTTATAGGAGTTCATATAGAAATAAAGGATAAAGCAGGAAATCTAGCTGAAGTAGATTTTGAATTTACAATAAGAGACTATGTCCATGAACTGGAAGATGGGGTTAGTGAAGGAGATTGGGATAAGATTTGTGAATCAGCGGATAAGATTATGAAAGAAGGAGGAAAGCTGGTAGATGAATTGATTGAAGTGGCAAAGGATGAAACAAAAGATAGTGCGCTAAGATCAATGTATTTAGAGATATTAGGGGAAATTGAAGATTCAAAAGCAGTAGACAGTTTAATAACCGTTGTTAAAGATGACTCTGAGGATTCGGAAATTAGAGCAAATGCAGCTTACTCATTAGGTAAGATAGGTGATTCAAGGGCGATTGAACCCTTATTGGAAGAGTTGGATAATGAAGATACAAACATACGCTCTACTATATCATTAGCACTTGGTTTACTAAATGCACCTGAGGCTATAGCTCCTCTACTTGATCAATTAAATAACAGCAATGATCTTACAGAGAGGATAAGAGCAGGAAGCTCATTAGCTAGTATGAAAGCTCAACAAGCGTATGATAGTTTTATAAGCATTTTAACAAGCGATGAAGATGAATCAATAAGACTGCTGTCAGCTTTGTGGCTGGGAGAACTTGGAAATATTCTAGCAGTTCCATCATTGATAAATGCGTTGAAAGATAAAGATAGTTATGTTGCTTGTAACGCAGCAATAGCATTGGGAATGCTAAAAGATACGTCAGCAGTACAGCCATTGATAGAGGCATTAGAAAAAGAGGGATTATTAAGAATAGAAGCAGCAGATGCGCTTGCAGAAATAGGGGATCAAAGCGCAGCGCAAGCAATTGCGAATGTAATAGAGATAGAGAAAGACACATGGGGATTAACGAAACTAAAAGAGGCTTATAAGAAATTAACAGGCAATGAATATGAATAACAAGATTTTTATAAAATCTTTAATAATTTTTGCAGTCGTCTTGTCTATTCCATTTTTAACAGGTTGGAAGAATAAAATAGCTAGGATGGGACTGAAGGGTAAAATTGCTTATGAAATACCCGGAATAGATGGAAGTGAGAAAATAGGGATATTAGATTTAGAAACAGGGAAACATAAAAAAATAAATGTAGGTGAAATTGCTTATGATCCTGAACTATCTCCTGACCAGAAAAAAATAGCGTATGTTACAAGTTATGCAGGAGGTTCGCTACAGATATATAATATGAAAACAAAGACTAAAAAATCGTTTGAAAATAAAGAGACAGTTCGTTGGCCTAAATGGTCTCCTGATTGGAAGAAATTACTTTATTATTCAAACAGATTGGCGATTGGTGGGACTGAAGGAACTTATATAATAAATATTGAAACTGGTAAGGAAGAATTCATTATTGAGTCTGTTTCAGATGCTTTATGGTCATTGGATGGAGAAAAAATAATCGCATTCATATCTGGAAAAGGAACTTGTTTTATAGATGCGCAAAATAAAAAAACATCGCCTTTTGTTAATCCGAACCTGTTGAATAAAGCTATAAATCCTCGCTTTTCTCCAGATGGCAGTAAAGTTGCATATGAAGCAAGTACAAAAGAAACTTCATACGAAGATATATTTATTATAGATAAAGACGGAAGTAATAAGAAGAAATTAACCAATTCTCCATATAAGAAACTAGATATCTTTTTGCCGCATTTGTATGGATGTTCGTATCCTAGGTGGACACCGGATGGCAAAAAAATTATATATCGGAAAGCGCTGAGAGGAGGCTATTTACCGCTTTTTTATTCAGCATCTTATTTATATATGATGAATCCGGATGGGACAGATAAGGTAAAAATAAAAAGATTCTGCTTTTAACATTGAGGAGTCAAGATGAAAAACTGTAACAAATTGCAAATTTTAGGAGTGATTTTATTGTTAATATTCTCTAGTTGCTTTATTTATGCGGAAGAGAAATTTGAAAAAGGAGACGCTATATACACTGACATGGGAGGAGGGCTTAATCCTTTCTGGTTTCTAGGTCATGCTGGATTATATTATTACTGGGATAGTACAGAGAACGAAGTTAGCCATGTTGCGGAACCTGAGAATTATGAAAAACATTTTATTATTCAATCAGCCGATAATGGCGTTCAGGGATTTGGAAAAAACAAAATAACATTTCAAAAGTTTTATGATGATGGTAAGTTCTGGGGCGTAAAAACCACAAAATTGTCTTATCTTCAACGTAAAAAAATCATACAAATAGCAAAGTCAAAAAAGGGTAATCCGTATGCCTTTTTCAAGGGCTATAAGGGCAGTGTTAAGAAGGATCGCCTAGATACCTTTCGTTGCGATGGATTAGTTGAATATTGTTATGAAAGGGCTGGAGTTGGATATTTTTATGACGGGAAATGGGTAGAAGGAATAGTTGATGATAAAAGCTGGAGATCATTGACTCCAAAAAAGCAGATGAACTGTCTTGCAGACCCTGCGAGATTTGAACAGTACGCACCACAATTTACAGATTTAGTATTTGATAATCCTGCGATTTATATTGATGAAGAACCTCTATGGCCTGATGAGCATGATGGTTATTACCATGTCAATAAGAACTGCGAAGTTAGAGTATTTGCAGCAGATGAATGTGGCTCAGGGATAGGCAGATTTGAATTATGGCTTGGAGAGCCAGATGATACTCCTGAAAAACAAGGAGAAGACGATAATACAGGAATACGTCTGGATAAAAACAATGACAAACATGAACTTTGCAGTTGGAATAATTTTTATTGGGATATTAGCGATGTTGAACCAGGAGAGTATGAACTTTACGCCAAAGCCTTTGATCAGGCAGGGAATACAAAAGAGACATATATAAATGTCAAGATAGAGGAACCACCCTACTACTTCCACGTCCAGCTTTCCCCTGAATACGTAGAAACCGGCAGTCCTGAATCACAAACTCAAACATTCACTATAACAGTTCAGTGTTACAAATACGGAACAGGAGAACTACTAGTAGAAGAAGGAAAGAAATATGTTAATAAGAAAGCAGGGACAGAGAGCTGGTGGAAATGGGTTAGGGAAGAAAATGGTGTGATGAAATCCACATGGGAGAAAGAGAAGCACAATGACAATTGTATAGCTCCGGAAGAGTGGACAAAGAGCGATTATGCAAGAGAGGTAAGTTTTGGAATAGCCAATATCACAAATAGCGCTTATGAATTATACGCAGGCGGAAAGAAGCTGGAGAAAATAACCTTAGCTGACGGAACAGGTTCAATATCAGCAGTAATAAAAGCAGAAGATGGAAATATAGGAGATAATCATCTATTCCTGATTATCTCTGCATCAGACGGAACAGGAAGCGGAAATGGAGCGTTAATGGTGAATCCAGTGGAAATACTTCCGACTAAATATGCCTCAAGGAGAGATTATGATTGGGAAACCCTTAGTTGGGAAGCTTGGGAAAACTTTTCTTTAAATGATGTTTACGGTGGTTCCTGTTATGAGTACAGTGACTATGAATATAGAGGCTTGATGGGTTACTATGTATCAGAGGCTTATACAAAATTATTTGTAGTTCAGCCAATTGGTGGCACTTGTCAAATTTGTTCCCAGGCTTACGTAAGAAAGCCTGTTGAGTTTCCACCCGCAGATGTGCCCTACGAAATGACAAGACATATAGGCTACTATAATACTATGCCGGTAAATGGAGGGGAGTTAAATAATTCCTTCTTTGGTAGTTGGTCGTTCGCTTTCCCGCTTTCGAATTACTGGTGCGCCTATTACTATAGTGCCTGCAGTGGGGGGCAAGATTATAAAAATATTTTTATAACACCACTTGTGGACAGTTCTTTTTATATCGGGATTTATTTTGACCCTCTTATTAAAGATTTTTGGGCATCCACTTTTGCTGGAGAGTTTGCTTGGGAAAGTTGTCAAAGTTTTGTTAGAGCCGACCTTAGGGTTTTTTATATTCCAAAATCTGATAAATAGGACTATTAAAATGACAAAAACCATTACAAAACCAGAACAAAAAGCGTTGAGAGACGAGATTGCTTCGCCTTTGGCTCGCAATGACGTAGTAAAATTAATTTAAGGAGATGTAAAATGCAACAGCGTATGTTAGAGATGTTTAAGAAGAGATTAATAAAAGAAAGAGAAAAGTTGCTTGCAGATGTTAATCACATACGTAATGAGGAACTGGGCAAGTCTCAGAGGGATGCGACCGGTGAGCTTTCAGGATATGCTGATCATATGGCAGACGGGGGGACCGACGATATAGAGAGACAGGTATCCCTTGGGTTAATGTCTAATGAAGAAGCCATGCTTATTAAGATAGATGGAGCTCTCAAGAGAATGGATGATAAGACCTATGGTGTATGTGAGTTGTGCAAAGAAAAAATTTCGCAGGGACGTCTTAACGCAGTCCCGTATGCAATATATTGCATAAAGTGCAGGTCTCAGGAAGAAAGCAAAAACAACAAGAAGGTTTGATGATAATCTTCTTTTCTGCTATATCTATATTTCTTATAGATCAGATTATAAAGTTCTATATACTAAAGCATCTTTATTTGGGTCAAGAAATATCAATCATTAAAAATATATTTAGTATTTCCTTTGTCACAAATAAAGGAATTGCGTTTGGCCTATTTTCAAATTCCAACTTTCCTTTTATCTTAATATCCATAGCAGTGCTTGTGTGTATGACATTAGTGTTTATTTCATTTAATAAAGACGCTATATCAAAAAGGGCGAGAGTTTGGACAAGAATTGCATATGGATTAATTTTGGGCGGGGCATTTAGTAATATGCTGGATAGAATAAGAATAGGGGAGGTTATTGACTTTTTGGACTTTCATATCTGGCCTGTATTTAATATTGGAGATTCTGCAATATGTGTAGGGGCTGGAATATTTGTGTTGAATATTCTAAAGCACAAGACACAAAATAAAAAAGATATAAAATAACAAAGAGGGTTAAATCCGAAGCACGAAGCACGAAATACGAAACAATATCAAATGTTCAAAATACAAATGACCGAAACAATGTTTTGAATTTCGAAAATTTGAATTTATAATTTGTTTTGAGTTTTGATATTCGGATTTCGGATTTTAGAAATTATGCATCCCATACTGTTTAAAATCGGTCCAATAGTTATTTATTCATATGGAGTAATGATAGCTGTTGCCTTTCTCAGCTCCGTATATCTTCTGAGTCGCTCAGCCAGTAAGGCGGGAATTGACAGCGGAAAAATTATAGATCTTGGACTGGTCCTTTTAATTTCAGGCATAGTTGGTGCTAGATTATTATATGTTCTTACAGAAATAGAATATTACAGAGCAAATCCTCTTGAGATATTAATGATCTGGAAAGGGGGGCTGATTTTCTATGGTGGATTTATTGCTGCATTTGTTTGTGGCTGGGTATTTTTAAAAAAGAATAAAATGCCTCTTCTGAAAACTTCTGACAATATAATTCCATATCTTGCATTAGCCCAGGCAATAGGGAGAATCGGATGTTTCTTTAATGGATGTTGTTTTGGAAAACCAACAAATCTTCCATGGGGAATGATATTCCCAAAAGGAAGCATAGCAGGAGATATCTATCCTGCTATGCATATTCATCCAACACAGTTATATTCTGTTTATACAAATTTTTCGATATTTGCAATACTCTTATTATTCGGAAATTGGAAGAAATTTGACGGACAAATTTTATATCTGTATTTAATTCTATATTCTGTATCAAGATTTCTTATAGAATTCCTGCGGGCAGACAACCCACAGATTTTACTAGGATTAACAATAGCTCAGGTAATTTGTGTTGTGTTGTTTCTAACAGGAGTAGTTATGTGTATTAGATGCTTGACCTTCTCTCAATTTCGGGAATGAAAGAAAGTATTAAAAAAGGTTTGAAGACTTCTTTCAAAAAGTGCAGTAAGAAATTAGAGTGGACTCATTGCAAATAATCGTTTTTCTTCTTTCTTTGCTGTCCCAATTATTCATTGTCCTTACTTAACACACACTTAATATTTCCATGTATAAACCAGTCCTGAAGTATCCTAATCACGCGGATATAAAATATCATTAATGCTTTCAACTTTGCCGAATATATGAGGCAATAACGCTGCGATCTTTATTACCAAGAACTGTGCTGATTTTATGCGTGGAAACCCCATGCATCCAGGCTGAACACGCAAACGCTTTCCGAGCTTTAACTAAGATTTTGCTCTCGGAAGGACTCTGTATATCCTTCTGCGATACCTCATAAGCTTTACACACTTTAAGAAGCAATTCTAGTAGATTCTCATTAGATAGACCAACAACAACCCCCTTTATTTGCTTACTCACTACTGATTACTCCATTTTATTTTAATAATTCATTCTTATTAGCCCAGCGAATGTCCTTTCAGGTAACGACTATCTCTTAGAGTTAAACCGGTGTAACAAGCTCCACAAAGATAATCACCAGAACAATGTAAAAGTCGTCGTCTAATTCTTAAAGGCGCTTTTGATAATCTTCTTAATTCTCCTATTCGCCACTCTGTCGGTTCCTGCGCCACGGGAAACTTCTGATTACATCTACAACAAAACTCTATCATTTTCACCCCTCCCTATATTGCTTTTTAGCCTAAATCGAAAAGTTCTTATTTTATTATCCTTAAATAAATGCGGCAAAATACCCCATGACCGTCAGAAAGATACCGAAGACTGCAGATGTGAGTACAAATAAAAGAACCAATAATAGCATCGTGTTTTCATGGCATGCCCGTGTCAATTTAGCTAGCGCGTTCGGGAAAATGATCAACCCTGCACCTTTAATGAGCCCTCCCCAGCCAAAAATTGTAATGATTACAGGCCAGTCAGCCACCCATACATTATGAAACAGCACTATAAGAAAACCAAACAGAAGCGCAAGTATTCCACCAAGATAAAGCAAAGCAGAGTTTTTGTAAAAATCTTTTATAGTCTTCTGATAGCTTTCAAGGTTGAAGAGAATCCCTGTAGCGATAATAATACAATACGGACCAAGAATTTTAGCGAGAAATACCGAGTTTTCCATGTGAACCTCTTTTCATATTGTTATTTTCAGAAAGGTTATGTCTTAATATTTAGAGTCTCTAAAATATCCTTAATGCTTCCAGTGCATTCTATTTTCCCATTTGCCATTAAAACTCCCGATGTCGCGATTTCACTTGCGAACGGTACATCATGAGTAACAATAACGAATGTTGTTTCCTCTTTTAAATCTACGAGCCACTTTCCAAATTCACCTGTTGTGTTCACATCAAGAGCAGAGGTAGGTTCATCAAGTAGCAGGTAAGATGGTTTTAGTATTAATGCGCGCGCGATAGCAACACGTTGAGCCTGTCCTCCGCTTATTTGTGACGGATAACTGTTTTTTAGTTCATTAATTCCTAATTTTCTAAGTGTTTTTACAGCTTCTTTTTTTGCTTTTTCTCTATCCTGTTTTAGTACCTTTATAGGCGCTAATATCATATTCTCCAGAACAGTAAGATGAGGAAAAAGATAAAGCTGTTGAAAAACAATGCCGATTTTTTCTCTCAATACTCTTTCTTCTATGTTATATATGTTTTTGCCGTTGATTAGTATGCTGCCTGTATCAGGTTTTAGAAATTTACCTATGCAGTTTAACATAGTTGTTTTTCCTGAACCGCTTGACCCCATTATTGCAAAAATATGTGTTTTTTGAATTTCTGTATTAATATTTTTCAGAGCAGTAGTTCCGTTAGGATATGTATAAGTTAAATTTTTAATCTTAAGCATGGGTAAATCCTCTTTCTTTAATATTCTTTTCTAATTTGTTAGCCATTTTCATTAAGGGGAATGTAAAAACAAAAAACATAGCCCCAACAATAAAGTAATATTTTATCGGGTTATATGTTACGCTGATTATTGATTGAGTTTCCCTGATAACTTCCCCTACGGATATCATAGCAATTAAAGCTGTATCTTTCATTAAGGCCACTACTGAATTTACAAGAGGGGGAAGAGCCACTCTAAAGGATTGAGGCCAAATTACATATCTAAAGACCTGCAGTTTTGTCAACCCAAGCGCTTTTCCTGCAAGATTCTGACCATGGTCAACAGCCATAAGCCCGGATCTTATCACTTCAGACATATAGGCAGATGAATTGATTGTCAAAGTTATTATTGCTGCCTGAATGGGAGCAAGAGTTATTCCTATCTGTGGAGCGCCAAAATAGACAAAAAAGAGCTGTATAAGAAGTGGTGTTCCTCTTATAATATCATTAGACGATCTTAAGATATGGTATAAGAAAGTTTTTTTGCTGTTAAGAATAATGCCTGAGGGGACTGACAGAATAAACCCGAACAAGATAGAAATAAACGCAACGAACAGTGTAATAGCAAAACCCTGCGCGAGTTTTTTTATAATTACATCTGTTCTCATGTCTCTTTCGGCTTTTGGATCGCTAACTGAAGCACTTCTAAACCATTTCTTGTGGAGTTTTGCAAAAGTCCCATCTTTTTTCATTCTCTTTAATGCCTTATTTATATTGGTCAGTAATTCAGTGTTATTAATAGTTACAGGAATAGCCATTTTTTCCTCATATAAGAGTTGGCCAGCTGGGATAAAAGGCATATGCCCTTTTTTAATCTGATATAAGCCGACAAGCCTATCTGTTAAAAATCCGTCCAGTCTGTTATTGTGCATATCCATAAAAATATCTACTGTGCTTTTGTAAGTAACAATTTTTATACTCGGATGGTTTTTCCTCAGGTAGTGTTCATAAGTTTCACCTAATCCAACACCGACCCTTTTTCCGTAAAGATCGGTTATTTTCTTTATTTTCTCTCTATTCCTTTTGTGTATGAACAGTTGAGCGCCGGATATGTAGTAAGGGATAGAAAAGTTTACTTTCTTCGCACGCTCAGGTGTTATTGCCATTGAACCTATTATTGCATCGTATTTTTTAAACAGCAGCCCTGCTACTATAGAATCCCATTCCGTGGGAATAATAACAAGTTTTCGATTTAAAGATTTTGATATTTTTTTTGCTGTGTCAACATCAAAACCTACTAACTTTCCTCTATCCGAATAGAAATTAAAAGGAGGATATTTACCTGTTAAAGCTACTGTAAATGTTTCTTTCTCTTTTGCAAACAAGTCAATGTTAATAATAATTAGAAATGCTAAAACAAATATCATTAAAAATTGTTTTTTGCGAAGAAATCCTAATCGGAACTTCAATCTTCCCATTTATTTATCTCCTTATACAACATACTTATGAAAGGTTTTTCTCATAAAGCATAAAATGGCTTCCAGACTTGTAATAATCTTTTACAGCGATATTATTATCAACGATTATAGTGCTTCCCTCTTTTTCGCTAATGTTTTTATATCCAGCTTTTTCGAACAGTTTCATGGAAGGTATGTTTTTCGGATCTATTGTAAGTTCAATCCGATCACAACCCATTTTCGCCAATTCCACTTCAACTGATTCCAAAAGTTTCATTCCTATCCCTTTGCCATGCATTTTAGGCGTTACACCTATTTGCCATAAGAAATATGTTTTATTGTGAGTTTGTGAAATAAAGCCCATTACAAATCCAATTATGCTGTCATTATATTCAGCAACAAAGCAACTGTTTCCAAAATATCTTAGGATTATTTTATAAAAATGTTCTGAATAATTTTCTAACGGCTTGCAATTGGAAACAAATTGATAAACTTTAAGAAATTCACTTTCATTCGCTTTGCGTATAGTTATAGCCTCTTTCATAATCTACTTCCACAAAAAGCAATTTTAGACTTAATCATTTCCTCAGTGCCAATATCAAACCTATAATGAAAACTGCCATTAACTAATGAAACTGCTTTCTCTACCTTTTTATTCGCTTTAGAAACAGTATCAGCTTTTGCAATAAGAGCAATACCTCTCTCCGAACCAGTATTCAATTTCCCGTTGTCGTTAACTCCACAGCTATAATAGATATTAACATCATCTTTTTTTATATCCGATTCTTTAAAAACAATATCCAACACCTCATTTAATTTCTCAGGATAATTATTAGGAACTATGTATTTACATACTGACGCTTTGTTCTCAAGTCTGAGTTTTCTCTCTTTACCTCTCAGTAAATCTTTAATTATGTCTAATACATTATCCTTCAGTACTATTAAAGTATTCATCCATTCAGGATCTCCAGGACGAAAATTGTATTCTATAAGTTTTATCCCTTTTCCTGTAATCATAAACTGCCCGTATAAAAAACCGCGGCATATCTGCCCTGTTTCAGATTGAAAAGCTTTCACGGTTTTTCTTATGATATCAATTCCAGAATCATAATCTTCCTGCTTCATAAAAGGCAATATATGCCCTGTATCAGAGTAAGAGCCCATACTTGCGGTATTCAGTCCTCTGTCACCTGGTAATTTTTTTTTAAAATCCTGCACAGCAGGAGTGGAGATTATGCAAGTGCCATTAACCAAACATTGCAAGGTAAATTCTTCGCCTTCAAGCTTTTCCTCTATCAAAACTTTTGAGTTATCATTTAGGACACGTGTTATATAGTCTATAATCTCGCTTTTGTTTTTTAATTGGTCTCTGGAAACCTTCACCCCTAATCCCTCGGTAAGAGAAACTGGTTTAACAGCGACGTTCCATTGAAGATCTTTCGCATATTGAATAGCTGGTTTAATTTCGCTAAATACATTGAATTCGGGTAGCACATCAATCCTATATTTACGCATAAGTTTTCTTGCAAACTCTTTATCTGATTCTAATTTTGCAGCTGTGCTATTCGGCCCAAATACAGGTATTTTTTCTGCTTCCAAAACATCAACAATACCAAGAGAAAGCGGGGCTGCTGTTGTTATAATTACTAGATCTGCTTTAACTGTTTTAGCATATTTCGCAATATTTTCTATCTTATATAAACTGCCTATTTTATAACTATCAACCAATGATATTATGCCCGGATTTTTCGTGTCTAGATATGAAAATACTTTTATTTTTTTATTGCTTTTTATGTTTTCAATAGTAATTTGCTCCTTTGCCCAGCTCCCAACTATGAGAACATTTTTTATTTTATTTAGAGAGGTATAATCTATCATCAGTATTCTTTTGGTTTTTTGTTTCTTCTTTTAGCTCTGTCACTATGTTCCGGAGTGAGAGCAATTGTCTTGTCAAAGTCAGATAAAAGTTTCCCAACCCCTGTAGCCCTGATTTCCTCTGCTGAGTCAAGTTTTAACTGCAACTTACAATCAGCGCAATTTCTATCGCAAAAAATAGGCTCATAAGAGTCGGGTTCTTTATAAGTAGAAATTACGCCTTCATAATTTCTTAAAACAATTTTATTGGTTGACCATGAGATTATATAATTCGGTATAACAGGAATTTTCCCAGCGCCACCCGGTGTATCAATAACATAAGTAGGAATAGCGAAACCGCTTGTGTGCCCTATTAAACCTTCAATAATTTCTATACCTTTTCCGACTGGAGTTCTAAAATGGCTTAAGCCTTCTGTTAAATCACATTGATATAAATAATACGGTCTCACTCTACTTTGAACAAGGTCGTGTGATAATTTTTTAATTATCCGTGGACAGTCATTTACTCCTGCCAATAACACACTCTGGTTACCTAATGGAATTCCTGCATCGGCCAACTTTCTTAACGATTCTTTTGCAGAAGCCGTTATTTCTCTCGGGTGATTGAAATGTGTATTGATCCATAACGGATGATGCTTTCTCAATATTTTAATTAAATCGTCAGTTATGCGATAAGGCAAAACAGCAGGCATCCTTGTTCCTATTCTTATTACCTCAACATGCTGAATTTTTTGCAGTTCGGTCAGTATCCAGTCAAGATAGTCATCTGACAACATAAAAGGGTCGCCTCCAGAAAGCAGAACATCTCTGACAACAGAGGTATTTTTTATATAGTTAATACCTTTCATTGCTTCTTTCTTTGATGGAATATAATCCACATCGCCAACTTTCCTTTTTCTTGTGCAATGCCTGCAGTACATAGAACATATATTGCTTACTATAAATAAAACCCTATCCGGATATCTATGTGTTATACCAACAACTGGACTATCTTTATCTTCATGCAAGGGGTCACTCATATCATATTTTTCTAAAATTAGTTCACGAGGATCAGGAAACGACTGCCTAAAAACAGGATCATTTAGATAATCATCCTTATTAATGAGAGATAGATAATATGGCGTTATAGAAATTGGGAATTTATCAATTGTTTTTTTAAGTTCAGACTTTTCCTTTTTGCTGAATTTGATGTCGGTTAGTTTTTTAAATGTCTCAATATCTTTAATCGAATGTTTTAACTGCCATTTATAATCTCTCCAATTTGAAAAAACTGGTTCTTGGTCGGTAGAAATAATATTAACTATGTTTTTTTGTTGTTTATTATCAAATTCCATTATTTTTCTAACTTTTTAAATTTTCTTCTGATTGAATGACAGAAGGTTCAACATCTACCATCTTATCTTCGGCTCCGAAGATAGAAGAATCTATTAATACTTCTGATACCATCATTGACAATAATTTTAACAAGCTTTTATTGATTTCTATTTTCTCTTCTTTTTTTATAGCAGATAAAGCATTTACCAATTTCTTTTGGATAGAAAGCGGAGCGTTTTTTAGAGTGTCTTTCCCCTTCTCTGTTAATTTAATAAGTATCACTCTTCTATCAGTGGAATTCCTTACTCTTTTAACCAAATCTCCATTTTCAAGTTGATCTATAACACCAGTAATCATACTTGGAGACAAGGAAACCTTTTTACTTAACTGGCTAAGTGAAATTGAGCCTAGCTCTCCAAGAACTAATAAACAGGATAGTTGTGAAGAATTTATTTTATGTTCCATTTTTAATTTTGCAGAATAAATATCTACGGTTTTAATTATTTTTCTTAAAGTACTGAAGATCTCAAATTCTATACTATTGCTACTATCCATTTTCCAATTCCCTTTCTATGATTTTTACGCTTTTTTTGACAATCAATGCTTTACATACGAATATTATATATGTAAAATATTCGTATGTCAAAATTTTCTTTTTTTAGAAGCATAGAAGGACTTATCTTCCTGATTGGTTGTTGCCTTCTTGCAATTGAAGTAATTCTTTTTGCTCTATTTGGACACTATATTCCTGAGTTAAAAGAGAATTTATTTTCAGTAATTGCTGCTTACTTTCTTGGTGGAAGAGGTGTGAGTATATCTCTAGGCTTAAATCTTGGATTATCTAAATTTTTGGTTATTTCAATTTTAGTTTTTTCTAATCTCACATTTCTTTTTGTTCTTTATCCCTCGATTATTTATTTTTACGAACATTTAATAGAAATGAAATTTATAGGGAAAATCATCGGTTCATTCAAACATAAAGCTGAAAAGTATCAGCCTAAAATAGAAAAATGGGGCTCTCTGGGATTAGCATTTTTTGTGTGGGCTCCTCTTTTCTCAAGTGGAGCATTGGTAGGAGCAATTATCGGAAGTTTAATTGGTATGCGTACAATTACTGTAATTTGCGTGGTAACATCTGCGATGATTGCTAGTGTCATATCATGGACATTTGCTTTTGATTATCTATTTAAGTTCGCTACAAGAGCTGGGAAAATTATCCCCTCAATATTTGTTGGTTTAATTTTGGGAATAGCAATCTTCTACAGACTGCGGCATCTTTATAGTCTGGCCAGGCAAAAAATAAAACTAAAAAAGAGCACCTCTTCAAACAATAAAGAAAAGCATGATAATAGAGATTAAAGGGAAAATCCGAAGATTCTTTTTGATAAAGTTCCGTCCAGAATATGTCAAAAAGCAATTGGAGATCCGTCAAGGAGAATGTTTCCAATGTGGTAAATGCTGTGTTTTCCTTTATCGATGTCCATTTCTAAGGGGTTCTGGAAGGAAGATTCGTTGTCAGATTTATCATTCCTTTCGTCCGCAACAGTGTAAACTCTTTCCTATTGATGAAAGAGATCTTCAAGAAATTAGTGGAGCTTGTGGATATTCATTTCCTAAAGAGCGAAAGCCATCCTATGCAAAGTTGGATACACTAGAGAAACTTGCCGTAGTGTCATTCCTCTTTTATCACCGTTTTCGAGGTTGCATTTTAAAGAAATAAGGATAAAATAATGTATCTACAATCAACAGAACAGAGAATATGAAATTACATACACTAACAGCTCATGAACTTAATAAACTGCTTATCAGTAGAGAGGTGAGTTCTGAGGAACTTACCAGAGCATTATATGAGCATATAGGCAAAACAGATAAACAGATTGGAGCGTATATTACATTAACAAAGGATATGGCTTTTAAACAGGCAAAAGAAGCTGACAAACGAATAAGTGGGGGGGAAGACCTTTCCCCTTTAACAGGAATTCCGATCGCAATAAAAGACAATATGTGCGTTAAAGACGTTCTGTGTACATGCGGGTCTAAAATGCTCAGTGGTTTCATTCCTCCATACAACGGGACAGTAATAAACAAATTAAAAAAGTGCGGATTGGTATTTCTTGGCAAGACAAACATGGATGAATTTGCTATGGGCTCGTCTACAGAGACTTCTTATTTTAAAGTTACCAGGAATCCATGGAATATAAATACTATTCCTGGCGGTTCCAGTGGAGGGTCCGCAGCAGCTGTTGCGTCTGATCAGGCGGTTTTATCTATTGGTTCTGATACCGGTGGTTCTATTCGCCAGCCTGCATCTCATTGCGGCATAGTTGGTATGAAGCCTACTTATGGCAGGGTGTCAAGGTATGGGCTTGTAGCTTTTGCTTCATCTCTTGATCAAATAGGCCCTCTGACCAAGGATGTTTGGGATTGTGCTGCGCTTCTTGAAGTAATAAGCGGATATGATCCTCTTGATTCAACATCATTACGTATGGCTTCGCCTGATTATATGAGCTTTCTCAATAAGGATATTAAGAATATTAAAATCGGAGTTCCAAAAGAATATTTTATAGATGGGATTGACAAAGATGTAGAATTATCTGTAAAAGGAGCAATAGAGAAATTAGGCAGTCTTGGGGCTCTTATTGAAGAGGTCTCTCTACCTCATACTGAGTATGCTGTTGCAACATATTATATTATTGCTCCTGCAGAAGCGAGCTCAAACCTGGCAAGATATGATGGGGTTAAATATGGATACAGAGTAAAAGGGGAGGGTGTTGATAAAGACTTATTGGGTATGTATGAGAATACAAGAAAAGAGGGTTTTGGTGCTGAAGTAAAACGCAGAATAATGCTTGGAACCCACACCTTAAGCTCAGGTTATTATGATGCGTATTACTTAAAAGCGCAGAAAGTAAGAACTCTTATCAAGCAGGACTTTGATAAGGCTTTTAGAAAATTTGATCTCTTAGTTACTCCAACATCTCCCACTCCTGCGTTTAAGATAGGAGAAAAAATAGATGATCCATTGCAGATGTATTTATCTGATATATTTACGATACCAACTAATTTAGCAGGTTTGCCTGCTATCTCTATTCCATGCGGGCTTAGTAAGAATAGATTGCCAATAGGGATTCAACTAATCGGCAACTATTTTGATGAGGGGAAAATTTTGCAGGCTGCGCATGCTTTTGAGCATAACATCTGTGGTATGAAGATTTCCCATTAGAGAGAGTTGCTTTCCATACTCCTGTTTTATTAATTACTCCAAACACAGGGATATTAAATCATCAATATTTGCAGTAGCAATACAAACGCATGCATCAGCGCCGCCATAATATATTTTTAACTCACCATTATCTTCTGGTATTGCACCGCATGTAAATACTACGTTTGGCACATATCCCTCTTTTTCGTACTCCTCAACTGGTTCGAGTATTGGTTCTTTCGCAACACCTATGATCTTTGAAGGATTTTTTAAGTCAAGCAACATACAGCCAAGACGATATGTTTTTCCTTTCTCAGATATTCCAACTCCATGAAATATCTCCAGCCATCCTTTTTTTGTTTTAACAGGAGGAGCGCCAGGGCCAACTTTGGTCTGTCCCCATGGACAGTTAGCGGCTCTGAACAACGGTTTTGATTTTCCCCAGAATATAAGGTCAGGTGAATATGAAATCCAGATATCAAGAGGGAAGGGGCTTCCTGCGCTCATTCTAGGGTGTAGGAACGGTCTATCTAAACGCACATAATAGCCATTGATTTTCTCAGGAAATAATGCTCCATTTCGAAGATCAGGACGGGAAAGAGATATCCTTTCAAAATCTTTAAAATCTCTCGTTGAGGCAATACCAAGCCGAATCTCATGATACTCTGTCGAATTAGCGTATAAGACATAATACGTGTCATCTATTTGTGTTATTCTTGGATCATAAATGTATTTTCCTTCTTCCTCATTTGGAATCATTACAGGTTCTTTTTCAACTTGAAAGTTATACCCATCCTTACTTGTCGCCAGACCTAAACAAATTTGTGCAGGTTTACGAACTTCTTTGTCAGGAGAATAGATATCTGTTCTCAACAAAAGCACATACTTGCCGTTATATTTTATGGCGCCTGCATTATAAACATACTTGCATTTATATGGAATATCATCAGCTGTTAGAATTGGGTTTTTTGAGTAGCGTTTCAAAATGTCTTTTACCATTCTTATTTTTCTCCTATAAATTTGTTCTTGTCTGATTGCTTCAATTCCAGTCGATTACCGCCACCAATGTATTCATCTTTATTGTTTCTTCTCCATTAGTCATTTTTCTTCATATTCTTAAAATCTTTCTCCCACTGGTCCATCCCGGGAGTTTTGCCTCTTAGATATTGCACTCCATATACGAACATTTTAGCTCCTCTATCCATTTCCTTTTCCTAATTTTTAACTGTATTTTTTGTGAAGCTAACAGGTTGTGTATTTCAAAAACGCAGAATATACTCCTATGCCATTAATTTCCGATGAATGCCTCCATGGTTCAGCACCCATAAACAAACCGAGGCTTGGTGAAAACTCGAGTTCCAGAGTCTGACCGCTTTTTTGGTTAAGTGCAGGTAGCTGGTATTCCCATGGTTCTCTAAACTGAATCCCCACCTCTTTCTTATCCAGGATAACCTTAACCGTACCTGCCCCACGGACATCCAACTTGAGTATGAAATTTTTTGCCACAGAGATAGGAGGTATTACTGTCCGATAACATATCTTTCCCCAATATTCTTCAAGTCCTTGTTTTTTAATATCCCCCAGAGAAAGTTGAGTCAGTGGCATAAGTTTTCCTTCTTTGACTGCAAATTTTCCAAGAAGAACCGCATAAGGTAAATAGCGAGGTTCAGAAACAGAGGCTTTGATTTTCAGAATATGGGATCCCTGCAATAAAGGTTGCTTAAGATGCAAAATATAATAAAAATCGTCAATCCATGTTTCATATTCTCTCTTTTCAGCTGAAAGAGTTCTTCCGTTAAGGCTAATAGGTGTTACACATTCAGGTATAGCTATCATCTTGACTTGAATTCCTTTTGGAATACAGAAAGAAGCTGATAAATTTTTTGATTTCTTCTGCCATTTCCACTGCTTGATTTTACAAGCATTAGGATGATTCAATAATATTTGCCAGTCTCTAATTAGCGGAATAGAATATGTCTTTGCCTTATTTTTTCTTTCTAAAAATACAACAGCTCCCTTATTCGCGACAAAAAAGGCCTTTCCTTCTCCCTGATAAAAAGAGTTGATTGCATCAATATTTGTCCATTTTTTCTTTTCTAGATCAGCTTCCCAAACTCGCAACGAACTAAAATCAATTCTGACACTGGAGAGATTTTTGCCAGAGGCGTTATGCAACCAATAAAGTTCTCCGGAAGGTAGTACCCTTCTACGAACTATTATGTTATGTCTATCCTGCTGAAATTGCGTTTGTATCTTGATTCGAAAAAGGTTTTTAAATTGCTTCCGAAAGACAGATTCATAAAACTCAGTTTCAGGGAACAGATTAAAAGATGCAATTTTAGGATGTCCAAAATTCAAAGGATATTCTGAAGAAGTTAAAACTATTACCCTTCCTTTTTGCTCAAGAAACTGACTAATAATTCGAGAAGTCTGTTCCCGCCACCTTTGTATGGGTGGAAGAACTAGTGTGTTACTCTCGATCTTGCCAATCCTAATTTTCCCCTTTGTAATCACTGCGTTATCAAGCAAGCATTCTTCTATAACCAAAACATCTACCTGATTTTTAAGAAAAAATTTGAGGGATTCCTGGATGTAGTAATTCTCTTTTGTTTCCAATGTTCCTTTGTAGGGATTAACTCTTGACCAAAGTGACTGAACTGGATGAATGAACAGGACGTCTGGCTTTGCTTTTCCTTGTAATGCTAGGCTGCTTGCAACTTCTACCCACCTAGAAAACGTTTTGGCACAGTCAAACCATGGTTGTTGTCGGAAAAGGGTTGAAAAATAACGTGGTTGAATAGCATTACCAGCCAAATTATACGGACAAACTGCTAGAAGAAATTGGTTAATACCTAAAGCCAATTCAAAACTTATCATCTCTGCCATATTCTTAGGCGTAAGAGAACACGGCCCAAGAGCAAAAAGTTCTACTATTGTTTTTTTTCTCCCTATAACTGCTGCTGTTCCTTCCACTAATTTGGATGTCAAGAACCCTGTTCCTGGTGTATTAAGTGAGGCATAAGACGCTGTCTCATCAAGCCCGGGCACTTGCTGATGACGGGTAAGCTGATAAAAGCTGCCATTAGCCCATATTAATTTGTTTATGGGTTTTTCATAAAATAGATGGCCTGTAAAAGATAGATTGTGTTTCTTGCACCAATTTCCAATAGGAGCAAAAAAACTTGTTTCTAACTGTTCTGCCATGGTCTGAAAATAGAACCTTCTTTCTTTTTCTTTCCCCTGTAACAGGTCCCATGCAGCTTCTTTCAATGAAGGCCCACAGAGTTCTTGAAATCTTTCATCCCATACCTGACTCCAAGGGAAAATCCCTAAAATGGAGTATCTTTCAGATGCCTTTGATCGAGAGTTGAAACAACCAGTCTTACTGGTGTAAACAGGTGATGGTTCATCAGTAAAGATACCGAGAATAGTTTTTCCAAAATAACGTCCTACTACTTTCATATACTGCTCGTGAGTCAATTGTATAAATTTACAAATAGCTTCAGGGTTAAAGAGGTCTACATATTCTGGATTTGGGATATTGAAAAGTGCTGATGTCGGCTTTATTAAAGTTAATGTCTTTCCTTCTACTCGATAAAGTTTCCCGTCATCAAATATTCCTATAAATTTTGTTCCTGACACAAATTCTTTTAACAAATTTGTTAGGTTGTAATTTCCAGCTGGAAGGTTAATGAGAAACAAATGGCGGGACTGAAATTTCTGGCAATTTTTCATTACCATTCCTTTAGCTGTCCCGCTTGGCCAACAAAATTCATCGTAAAGCCAGACCTTCATTCTTTTAGAGGCAGCCTTTGTCACTACAGATTTAACAAGTTCAAACCATGATTTAGAAAGATAATCTATTTTTAACCCATAGCGGGGATATATCATAAACTGGCGATAACCAGCTTTTTCAAGTTCATCCAATTGTTTTAGGAGAAGGCTAATCGATGGCTTACCTGTCCATGCCCACATAGCAATAAGGGATGTCTCAATTGAATTTTTTAGTCTCGGATAAAATAATGCAGACATTATCCTACACCCTCGCAATGTTTACTCAACTTCCCCAGACCTTCTTTTTGGCATTCTTCGATAAAACCTTTAGGGATTGGCTCTTCCTGAAGAAAAACTTTCTTGTAAGTGACGGTTGCGCGAGGGAAAGGCCCTTCAGTATTGTTTTTCATTACTTTGCTGATTTTTCCTAACTTTTCAAGATGACGTACGCAGGCTAATCCACAGCCTTTGGAACCACAGATTGCCTGAGTACGGGTGTCTGCTTTGAGACGAGCATACATCGGGACTTTCTTAACTATTTCTTCCCGTACTGCGCAGATTTCATCCATTGTCATTCCTTCTGGATATTCACCACCGATTCCATCAGGGAGAAACGGCGATACTTTTGAAGATAATCCCCAGTGATACCAAAGACATTTCTCAATATGCAGGTCATTGTGTATTACTTCACCCTCTCCGATCTTAACTCTGACTTCTTTATCAGGATGAATTGCTCCAGCAGGGCAGTTCTTAACACACTGTTTACAGCGGTCACAAAGTTTGCCTTCAAAAAGAGGATCTGGTTTAAATGGAGCATCAGTAATAACAAGCCCGAATCGAAGCATGGGACCATATTCTGGATTTAAGAATACCTTGCTCCAACCAACTTCTCCTAATCCAGCAGCATAAGCCGCGTAGATTAGTGTCACACATACTTCTGGTCTAGCATACCCTGCTTTCTTTGCACGAGCTCGGATGTTCCATATCGTATGAGCGGAATGTGGAACTGCTTGATATCCCAAATCTTCGATATAGCAGGCTAACTCGTAAACTGTCTTATTGACATACCGAACAGAAAGGCCTCCATAACCAAACATATTATAGGCATGCCAGCCTGTGCCTTCTTCAATAGGGCGATGTAATCCTCTCAAAACCCGGCGGCCTATTACAACTACAGAACGAGCTTCCGGTAAAAGACTAAGAGGATTTTTATCAGGGGGAGCATCCTTGAATCGTTCGATATTAGCTACTCCCACTACATCAGCACCAACTTTTTTGGCAAATGCTTTGATTCGATTAGTGTTGATTGTCATCTTCATACCCTTTTGTACTCCTCATTAGTTTTTATAGCTATACTTTTACATTATTTTTATATATGGTTAAAAAATGTTCTAAGCATTGCTTCTGCATTTTCTAATGGGACATCTGGACCCAACTCTCCGCGACCAATAAGACCGCCCTTATTACTAAATATCTGTATCACTTTCTCTACATATTCTTTTACTTCATCAGGCTTTCCTCGTGGCAAGATATACTGTCTGTCTATATCAGAGCAAATGCACATTTTGCCTTTTACTTTTTCTCCCAACTTGTCCAGATCAATAGAGGAAAACTGAGGATTATAGACATCCAAGCCAATTTCTATATAATCATCTATTATCTGTAGCGTATTTCCATCACTGTGAAACCGGACATGCTTCCCTGCCTGATGAGCTAAATTGATATATTTTTTGTAGATTGGTTTAAATATTTTTCTCCATGAGGCAGGATTTATCATAAGAGAATTTTGGGTTCCCCAATCGTCCATAGTAGAAACTCCATCTATATCGAGCTCTAAAATAGGTTCAAGCGCTTTTATATTTATTTCAGCAATTTTGTTTAATAATTCATACATATTTGAAGCATCTTCAGCTATATCTATCAAGGCATTGGTAAATCCTCTTAAGAAATGATACCTCTCCCATGTTCTGGCATCCCCGAAACCAACTGAAATATAGCGTGGATTTTTGCTATTTTTTTCTTCTCTTATCCGTTTTTTAATACTCTCTATATGTTTCGAGGAAGGAGTAAGGTCAGGAAATACATAATCCTTTAACTTATTCCAGTTATCAAGTGGATGTTTTATTACTTCACCTTCAGAATAACCCTCTGCAGGTTTCATCCATACACATCCCCAGACATCCTCTCCTCCTTTATGGTGTCCAGAAAGTGCTTCTGAACCACTATATCTCCCATCCTGTCCGGCAAAATCGCTGGGGAATCGAAAAAATAATTTCTCTGCTTTCTCTCCATATCTGTCTATAAATCCAGGCATGGCCGAATGGTGTATTGGTATATTATCAGGATTTTTAAACTTAATAGCCCCTAAAACTCTTTCTCTACTATTCATAATAATCCTATACTGTTAAGTGTCAAAATGCTTTCCACAAAACTCACTGGTAAAATTGATACTCTATCTTGACTCTGAAAATTAATGGCAGGTTTACTCTCTTTACTTGTTACTATGGTAACTTATTAGAATTCTTTTAACTTCTATTGGCTTAAATGTTATAGAAATATTATTATCCTTTACCGCTATCTCATGCCCCTTATCCATATCAGTTACTTTTCCAACTTTTCTATTAAATTTTATTACTGTATCAATCTCTTTATAAAATCTGTTTACCATCAAAAGATAATAAGTGCCTTTATATTTTTTAATACACCATTCAATTGGATGGGGAAGATCAGTATCTGCATCTATAGTGCACTGTGTCTCCTCATCAAACGGCGCAAGAAAAACAGGTGACATTTCTTCCAACTCTTTCGTTATTCTTTTAAGTTGTTCCCATCTCTCCTCAGTCTGATAAAGAAGCGAAAAAAAACTTATTCCTTTAGCTCCATTTATAATATTATGATAACAGCTTGCTCTGTGATCTTCGTACGTTGGATAATAGCTCTCTCCCCCTTGAACAAATGCTTGTATAGCAGGAACAACAGGTTTATCTTCTGCCATAGATAATCTATAAAATAGGTTAGAGATATCTTGAGAAATTCCCATTTTATCCGGGAAACAATAATCCATGTAAAACGCAACGTCATATTTTGGTTCCCAGCCGTCTTCAAAATCTTTCATTTTATCTTCCATAATAACATATCTGGTAGGATCTAGGGCTTTTGAAAGAGTATACCATAGTAAAAAATTCTCAAGTGGCGCATTTCGATATAATTGTTCATCTTCATAATAGCCTATAATACTAGGGTAATCTTTAAATCTTAAAATCCTCTCTTTTATTGCTTTATAATTAAAGTCTTTTCTGGGCATTCCAAGCCTTACATATAATCCTGCATTTTGGGCTCCTTCAATATATCCTTTTATTTCGTTATTTATACTATTGCTACTCGCCGCGCCTTCAAAATTATAGTTATGACACACATTAAATCCTGCATTCTTAACATCTTCAAAGGTATTCCAAGGCTTTGTTCTTATGTTTTTAAGATCGTATCCATCGATTATGAAAATATCTTTATTATTTACACTTAAATTCTTTCTCTTGTTTTTTGATGGGAGTATCTTATCAGTAACAAACAGCTGTATCTCTTTATATGAAATGATTTTTTCTTGATTTTTATCAGTTAAAATAAAAGATAGTTCATATTCTCCCGGTTTTAATTCTTTACAATCAATATTGAAATCCATTTCTTTTTTAATAGTTTCAACATTATTATAAAATACCTGTTTATATCTTCTGGTCATAACTGATCTATAAAGATAATTTACCATTATAATTCCAGAATATTCATTAAAATCTATATTATCAGGGCTAATATAGATTTTAATTTTGTAATCTCTGTTTTCTGAATTTTTAAAAAAGCATCCATGATACGGCTCTATAGGAAGCAGATAAATGCTGGGTGTATTTGTGGTTTTACTATAATTAACTTCCGTTACAGTAATATTATCATACCATATTGTCCCTTTATCCCTTAATGCTACATAAATACCTATCTCACCATCATTTGTGGGAGTAAACAGATCCTCCTGGATATGCCACTTATTATCATCTAAAAATGTATTTGGAAGAAAAGTACCACCAATAACTCTTTTAAGAGAAGATTTTATTTTAGAAGCTAAATAAATATCACTTATTCCTATACAATTTAATAATTTATAAGCTCTTGAAAGTTTATATGTTTGCCCTTTTTTTACTTTAATTCCTTGGTAAACTCTTACTTGCTTAAAATTATCTGTATCTTCAAATATAGATATTTTTAGAGATGACTTTCCGGAATGAAAAACTGTATTATCTATACTAAGATTATAATTTGTATTTCCTGGTTGAGCATTTTTAATCCAATATTCGAAGCCATCTTCAAAACCTCCGTTTTTTATTCTATGATCCATTTTACTATCACCCCCCCCTCCAACAAGCACCCCATCAATGTCTTTAACCCACGCCTCAGTGGTTATGCTTATATCATCATACCAGATAGTGCCTGTTCCTCTGTTCTGAAGCAAAAGCGTGATTTCTCCTGACTTTCTTGGTGAGAAGTTAAATTCTAGTCTTTTCCATCCTTCAGCATTTTCCGAAGCTGTTTTCGAAAGCCACCAATAGCGACAATTTATACCACATCCATTAAGCATTACATCTGCTTTCCCTGAAAAATCTTCATCAAGTTTGTAGAAAAGAGAAACCTGATATTTTTTACCTGCTTCTACAGGAACCAACTGGTAGTAGCGAGCTTGTCCTTCCATATCAGATTCTTTTCTCTCTATCATTACTGAATAATTACCGCTTTTCTTAACAGAACTGTCCCGCTTTAAATGGGCAGGTCCCTTCTGAACGCTAATAAGCCAACCATCAGGGATGTTATCTCCGTCTATATCCTCCTCAAAACCAGGATTGGAGACAAGATTTTCAGACGCTTTTACGCCAGTAATATTAATTAGAAAACCAACCAGCAGAAAAATCACTAAAATTTTCAAATTCCTCATTTTTACCTCCTTAAATTTATTATTCTCCATACCACCATTTTGTTCGCCTATCTGAATTAGTTATCATGTCATTCCTTTCTGTTTCCTCTGCATATGTTACGTGAAAATCAGCCCAAAGGATATTGCATCCGCCATTATGCCGATCGCTCATAAAGTTATCCGAATCGATTGTATAATAAGAGGACTCAGTGACAGGATCTTTCTCATTTCTATGTATTGAATCAGTGCAAAGCACAGTTTCAGTTGGTCTGGATATCTTAGTAATTCTGAGTTTCTGATGAGCATCACCAGGACAAGCAATCCAGTAATTAATTCCATAAGAAGGGTTATCATATGGATTTGTAGTGCTAAGTCCTTCGTTGTAATACCTGTTAAAATATTTATCCTCTGGACATGCAAAAATCTTTTTTAATACTCCTGTTCCAAGGTCGGAATCTATTCCGTCACAATAAG
>JAHJDO010000127.1 GCA_018812485.1 bacterium
CCCGCTGCTTGCGGAATTAAGAGAAGTTTTGGTTTTGGAGACAGATTGGGATTAGCTACTCCGGGCCATATTAAGACCATTAAAGGCAGGGATATATTTCCGATTCTTTCCCAGCAGTCAACGCACAGGTCGCAGTATGGAAATTGTCTTGGATGATGCTATGTGGGGAGTTTTTCAGGAAGGATACAGGAAAGGCTATGGAGCAGATATTGACCACGTCAAAAAGCAGGAGGATACCTTCTGGACAGTAGAGATGGCTATCCCCTTTACATGTTTTAAAGAAGAAAAGCGGCGGGCTAACTTCAACCGTAATCGTCCTATATCAGAGGAGGCGGACAGATTAAGGGCGGAAATGAGAGGCTGGAGATATGTGAACGGCAGTAACCATAATGTAGATAAATTTGGTGTTATTTTATTTCAGTAATTAACGTCACATGTAGTGGAGCGGTGGTAGTTGCAGATGGAAGAATTAGTTGAGATGATGGATAGAACGGGTGTTGGTAAGGGTATTCTCTTGCCTGGAATAAGTCCTGAGTGCAGAAAACAATTCTCAACAGTGGAAGATACTATGGATGTTTGTGAGAAATACCCTGGTTCATTCCTTTCTGTAATATTGATCCGAGAAGAGGCGATCCTTATCCATCCACAGATATCTTCCGGTATGGCATGGAAGTTCATTTTTGAAAAGTACAGTGATATCCCAAAAGGCTTATGAGAAGATAGCGTGGAAGAATGCTGAAAAAATTTTACCAAAATAGTTAGAAAGAATACAATGCAAAGAAAATCACAATTGGTCCTATTGGGAGGACCAAAGGCTGTTCAATCTGACTATCGAGATATATTTAAATGGCCGATTATTACTCAGGAAGATGAAAGCGCCGTACTGGAGGTATTGCGGCGCGGGGCTATGTCTGGGACTGATGTTACTGAACAGTTTGAGAAAGAATTTGCCACATGGCAGGGCACTAAATTTGCTTTAGCATTTAATAATGGTACTGCTGCCCTTCAGTCTGCTATGTTTGGTTGCAAAGTCAGTGTAGGGAATGAAATAATTTGCCCAAGTGTTACCTACTGGGCTTCTGCACTTCCTTGTTTTTCATTGGGAGCTACAGTTGTTTTTGCTGATATCGACCCAGAAACTCTGGATGATGTAAAAGCCTTAGCAGTTGATTTAAATGTTGCAGGTAAGGTTCTGCATGAAGGAGGAAAAGTTTTTACCTATCACAATCACCAAATAGAATTTCGGCGATTTGAAGGTCGACTCATGTTGGAGGTTCTCTATGAAGAAACTGATCCCCGATATCTGCAAGGGGAGATCGATACATATTGGGTGCAATATGGCGGTGGTGATCCTGTGGCGTGGTGCAAGCAGCTTAAAGATCGATTGCCGCTTCTACATATGAAAGACTACATAATTACAGCAGAGAACAAGCCTGCCTTCGCTGAAATAGGTTGCGGCAATTTTATCTGGAAGGAGATTGTGACGGCAGCCGAAAAATCCGGTTGCGAATGGTTTATTATCGAACAAGATGTTTGTTCGGGAGATCCCTTCCAATCGCTTAAATTGAGCTTTGAATATGTGAAAGGATCCCTATGTTTCTAGTTATGTTAATTTAAGTTAGTCACTTTTAGAGCTTATATTAAACGAGCCATTGCGACTCAGGAAAAGATGATATCAAAGTGCTAAGTTGCAGAATGTTTTCTTAATGAGACAAGCGAAATTAGAGAGTAAGACTCTGTCATGGTCAGAGTGGGAGAGGGAAAAATGGGTAAGAAACTATTAAGTGAAATTTAAGGAGAAAAATATGAGAGAGACCGAAAATGCATCAAAAGCACCTAGATATTTTATTTTTGACTGTAACGTGAGACTGGGTCATTCAAGAAAAGAAAAACTTCAACACACACAGCCTCAAGATATCATTAATATCATGGGTGAACAAAAGATTTCAAAGGCTTTGTGCTGTCATATTTGGGCAGAGAATGGTGCAGTGATTTTTGGCAATAATCTCCTGATCGATATAACAGAAGAATTTCTTGATAGAATTGAAAGACAATTTGTTGTCCAACCCTTACTTATCAAAAATTATGATGTTTTACTATCTGAGATGAAAGATAAGAAGGTGCGTTCTCTCAAGATATTTACAAATAAGTTTAATCTCGTTATGTGTGAAGAGATATTTGGTGATATCTTTACCTTTTGCCATGAGCACAAAATACCTGTATGGATTAGTGAATCGGAGATTGAATGGAGAGATTTATGCTGGGCGCTTAAAAATTATCCCGCTCTTAATTTTGTTATAACAGACAGCGGCTATAATAAAAACAATATGATGGTCTCATTGATGCGAAACTATGCAAATTTATTTTTTGATATGTCGCATTACAATATCTTTGACGGAATTGTCAGTATGGTAAATGAATTTGGAAGTAAGAGATTTATGTTCGGTTCCAGTTTGCCCAAATATTCGCCAGCAGCTCCAATCAACTTCATATTGGAATCTCGCATTTCCGAAACACAAAAAGCGGATATTCTTGGAAACAACCTTGAGAAATTACTTGGAGATATTAGATATGAATAAGAGAATTATAGATTTCCATACGCATATTGGAGAATGGCAGGAGTATCTCAGGATAAATACGGTAAAGGATTTTCAACAAATATTGTCTGTTATGAATATATGTGGAATTGCAAAATTAGTCCTTTTTGTAGGTGGCACCAATGAAGAGGAAGTACAAAATCATAATGTGTATCAGCTTTACAAAAAATATCCTGATAGAATCATTCCATTCATGGGAATAAATCCGCATTACTCTGATAATATCAGCGAACGGCTTGAAAAGTACGTCAATGAATATCAAATGAAGGGGATAAAACTTCATCCGAACGTCTTCAGACTTTCCGTTAAAGAAAAGGTCTACGACAAGATATTCTCTTTTGCGGATAGACATCAATTAACTGTAATCTCTCACACATGGGAAGGGTCACAATTTTGTGCGCCTGAATTTTTTGGGGAGATTTCCGATACTTACAAAAACGCGACTATTGTTCTTGGACATGCAGGTGGAAGCAAAAAAGAAAGTGCTGTTAAAACAGCAAAAAAACATAATGTCTATCTGGAACTTTGTACCAGTTTTACATTTTATGGTTCTCTTGAAAACATGATTTCAGAGATAGGAGATGATAGGATTTTGTTTGGAAGCGATACTCCTTTTATTGATCCGCGAACTACTATTGGCTGGATTAAGGGAACTAATATATCAGATGCGTCAAAAGAAAAAATATTTTTCAAAAACGCAGAGACAGTTTTAAACATTAAAGCAAAGGAAGAATGATGACAAACAAAAAAATACCATGGCAAATTGTCATACCTTCGGAAGTAATTACTGAATATGCAGGCACTAAATTAGGTGAATATTATTCCAATCCTGATATCAGAGTTGCCAGCTGTATATCAGCGACGGAAAAGCTGAAAAAACTTTATGGACTGGATATAGGAATAGGTTTCCCTGGTCATGCCTATGCGGGTGTTTCTGCTTTTGGATCCGAAATATTATTTCCTGAGGATGATGCTCCGATGGTCAAAGAACCTGTATTCAAAACAATGGAGTCATTGAAAAATGCAAAACTGCCTGATATGGGAAAAAGCGGTTTAATGCCTCAAATAATAAAAGATTATGAGTATGCAAAAGCAAAATATCCAAAAGGAAAAATAGGTTTAAGTTCAGGAGGAGAAGGACCAATGACCACTGCTGTTCTCCTTAGAGGGCAGGGATTTTTTGTGGATTTGTATGACCATCCAGAAATCTGTCATAGATTTTTGGACATTTGCGCACAAAGTTATATAGAATCTATCAGATTTATAGATAATTACTCAGGTAAAATTACAAGCAGGCAGAGGATCGGTATTGCTGATGATTTTGGTGGAATGATGTCTGCTTCAATGTTTAAGAAATTTGTTCTACCTTATTGGAAAAAAATATATGAAGCATTTCCTGATGCAAGCCGTTCTCTGCACTGCGAAACTCTTACCAGAGAACACCTTAAGTTTCTGGATATATTAAAAATAACCGGCTTCGATCCGGGAACAGATCGGTATTTAACGGTCAGTGATATTGTTGGCAGTACAAAAGCACGCTTTACATGGAATCTTTTCACTGTTAAAGATATGCTGCAAGGAACTCCTGCTTCCATAGAAGAAATATATAAAAAGTCTGTTGAAGACGGCTCTCCAGCTATGATGACAGAATTATGCCGAGGTATACCACAAAAAAACATACATGCCTTTATAAAAATTGCTAAAAAATACGAGTAGTCAGGGAAAATATAAGGAAGTAAAAATATGCAAGTAGGGGTAACCGTAACATAGCTGCGATTTCACCCAATAAAACTTCCGTTTTTATAAATGGAACTGGATTTGGCCCGCTGTCACCAGGGGCAAAGTAAGGCCTTTTCCAAGGCTAAAACCGCCTGTTTTTTTAGACGACAATTTTACCAATTGTAACTACGCATAAGATTTTTTGTATTAAATATTTATATTTCAGGAGTATCCCCAAAAAACGGGCATCAAGACTCATAAGTAGTTTTAGTTGAGTAAGATGTGTGAATCAAGAAGTGAAGCAACAATTCTTTTGCAAAAAACCCATATTATATGCGATTTGAATTTTATGACATTATAAGATAATTACGAATTTAGGTATGTTATGGACTCATCCCTAAAACCTATATAGAAATAAGAAAAAGAGGTAAAAAAAAGAAGTCTCCGTTGGAATAATGGTTATCCTTAAGAAATGTCCAGCAATCTTTTTTGTAATCTTTTAACTGCTTGTATAACAGAATGTTATGGATAAAATTGCCGCTGAGAACAGGACAAAATTGGACAAAATTACAGGTTCAAGCATCGTCCGAGACGACAAATATCTTTATAAAATCATCTCTGATTTTGCTGGATCGATCAAGTGATTGGTGTATAATGACCTCATATGTAAGGGGCAGGCATAGGGGATATACGGAGATTTACCTGTTATATACTATGCAGGGGCGAGCTAAAAGGAGTTACGTTTTGAAAGATACACCACCAAAGGGATATGATCCAAAATTAAGTCCTAAAGAACTCCAAACCCAAATATCATATCTGGGAATTAAAAAGGCAAATACAAAAATCTGGCAATTGTTTCTTCTAGGTATTCTTGCAGGATTATATATCAGCATAGGAGGACATGCATTTCTTGTTGCGCTTGAGCAAGGTATGGGGAAGATTATCGCAGGTGCTGTTTTTAGTGTCGGACTGGTATTAGTTGTTATTGCAGGAGCTGAGCTGTTTACTGGAAACATAATGATGATAGTAGGAGCCATATCAACATTCTTCCCAATTCGAAAAATGTTGAAAAATTGGACAGTTGTTTATTTAGGCAATTTTGTTGGCGCTTTTTTATTTGCATTTCTTATCTTTAAATCAGGTCTTCTTGGTACACACTTAGACATCAACAAGTTGGGACAATTAGCAATAAAAATATCTGCTGATAAACTGAATTTATCGTTTACAGAATGTTTTATTAGAGGGATATTCTGTAACATGCTGGTTATTCTTGCCATTATTATGGCATATTTCTCAAAAGATATTATTTCTAAAATATTCTGCTGTATATTGCCAATTATGGTGTTTGTGGCCTCAGGATTCGAGCACTGTGTTGCAAATATGTACCTAATTCCAATAGGTCTTTTTGTAAAAGGCGTTCCTTTTTACAAGCAATACATAATATTCCAAAATCTTATACCTGTAACGCTAGGGAATATAGCAGGCGGATTGTTTATCCTCGTTATACATCCAAACAGAATAAGACAGCTTATTGCATTATTTTCTCACAAACCTTCTTCACGCACTAATACTAAATGATTTGGTATTAGTGAATGCCCGTGGTTTTGCGCAATCTTTCTGCCAATTTTCTTTACTCTGTTTTCCATACAGTATCTGCATGTTATGGGGTCTTCTCCTATGCATGGTTTATCAGGATAAAGCCTGTAATTTTGTTTGTATCTCTCGGGTGTAATGTTCGGCATTACGACATTAGCTCCTGACTGCAGTATTATTTCCCTGGCATCAGAGCGCAATACATCCATAGCTGTAGTAGCAGGCAGGAGAACCTTTGGACAGAGGATTCTAACCAATGCAATGAATTTCTGCACAATTGAAAAATCTCCATTTTTACTGCCAGAGAGAGGTGTGTCATTATTTGAAATATAAGGACCTGCTCCTACCATATGAAAATTCCATTTTTTTATAAACAGAATATCATCTGCTATATGCTCTATTGTTTGTCTCGGCAGGCCTATCATAGAACCGCTGCCAACCTGATATCCAAGCTCAAACAACCATTGGAGGCATTTTAATCTTTCATGGTAATTGTCGTCAGGATGCAGTTTCATGAACAGGTTTTCATTACTTGTCTCAAACCTTAGTAAATATCTGTCTGCGCCAGAAGCTTTGAATGCCTTATACTCATCAAAACTTCTCTCACCGATACTTAGAGTTACAGCCAGATCAGTATGCGTTTTGATGTCTTCTACTAATTTGGCTAATACCTTTTTTGTAAACCATATATCTTCGCCTGACTGGAGAACGATTGTTTTAAGACCATGCTTATCTATCAGGACGGCTGTCCGGAGAATTTCTTCAGGAGACATCCTGTAACGAGGAATCTTTTTATTTGACTTGCGAAGACCGCAGTAAAGACAATCTTTTCTGCAAAAATTTGAAAATTCGCATATGCCTCTTAGATGAACCTCATCACCGACATTTGCTTTTCTTACACAATCAGCTTGCTTAACAATATCAGAGAAATCGTCCTTCTTTAATATCTCAGAAATATATGTCTCTTTCTCCATTCTCAACTCTTTTATAGTATTCCATAAGTTTTGGGTAAAATTCGGGTATAAGCTTTTTAACTTCTTCAATCTCCTTGTTTATAATTTTTTCTCCTGCAATCTTAGTTTCTTTACTGCCAAAATCATCCAGCCATTCTCTGAAAGTAAGGACAGCGTTTAATTTACAAAAACGGCCTTCCTTTCCCGTTCTCAGAAGATCCATAATGCACTTGCCTGTTCTGCCGCAGCGATATCCTGCAGTACAAAATGAGGTAATATATCCCATTTCCGCAAATTCTCTTATTACATCATCAAGACTGCGTGTATCTCCCAGTAAAAACTGCTGGCGCTCTTTTTCCTGCTCGGTATATCTGTCGCTGTAGGCTCCGATTCCTATACGTGTTGAAGCATCAGTCTGCGTACATCCTAATGAAATTGCCTCTCTTCGCATTTGAGCGCTCTCCCTTGCAGTAATAATCATTCCTGTATAAGGCACTGCCAAACGTATCACTGTTACCAGCTTCTTGAAATCGTTATCACTTACCTTATGCTTTGGATCCTGTGTAATCGGAGAATTTGACGCAGGTTCAAGACGCGGAAAAGAAATAGTGTGAGGACCTATGCCAAACTTTTCCTCTAATTCTCTTGCATGGTATAGAAGTCCCATAACTTCAAATTTCCAGTCATACAGGCCGAATAAAGCGCCTATTCCAACATCGTCAATTCCTGCTTCCATTGACCTGTGCATACAGTACAATCTCCATCTGTAATCCGACTTTATTGTGCCTGAAGGGTGAACTTCCTGATATGTTTTATGATGATAGGTTTCCTGAAAAACCTGAAACGTTCCTATCCCAACGCCCTTTAATTTTTTTAGATTCTCTATTGATAACGGAGCAGCGTTCATGTTAACTCTGCGTATACTTCCATATCCATTCTTTCCCTTTACCTCTACCTTTACCTTGTATATCTGCTTTATACTGGAAGTCATGTAATCTATATCCGTAGCCGGATGTTCACCACAAACAACTATCAATCTCTTGTGCCCGATTTTACCTGCCAAAACCTCTGTTTCTTTCTTGACTTCTTCCAATGTAAGCACTCTTCTTTTCTCATCCTTGTTTTCCTTTCTAAATCCGCAATAGAGACAGCTGTTCACACACAAGTTTCCAAGATAAAGAGGAGCAAATGTTACAATCCTGTTGTCATAAACCTTTTTCTTGACCTTAGCTGCTGTACTTGCCATTTCCTCCAGAGTATCTTTGTCATTCACATTGAGTAGTATAGCTGTTTCCTCTGGCGTAAGTGTTTCAACAGCCATTGATTTGGCAAGAATGTCTCTTGTCTTTTTTGTGTCAACGCATTTATTATTCTCCAATTTCTCTGTAATCTCTTCATCATTTATAAAGTCATTGTCTCCATCCATATATTTTGTAATCTCGTTTCTTTTAATCCTGTTATCTATCCACGATTTTGTATCGCTTATTTCTGCACACATTCTTTAGCTCCTTTAGTTTTGCTGATTTCCTGCCTGAATACATCCAGAGCAGCGGGAAATGGAGAAAGCACTCTTTCTAATACTCCGTGCAGGAAAGAAATACACACGCCGTAATTTGTTATAGAGACACCTTCCCGTTTAGCCCTCTGAACTCTAAACAGCATTTCTCTGCGGTTGATCATACATCCTCCGCAATGAATGATAAGCTTATAATCCTTCAAGTTTTCCGGATAATCGTGCCCTGAATATACATCTATATTTAAATTTATTCCTAAATATTCTCTTAGCCAGCGCGGGATCTTTACTCTTCCAATATCATCCTGCACCGGATGATGGCTGCATGCTTCCTCGATAAGAACTTTGTCTCCGTTAACTAGTTTGTCTATCTCGCATACACCCTTTACCGCTTCAATTAAGTCTCCTTTATATCTGGCAAAAAGGATTGAAAAAGTTGTACATTTAACGTCTTTCGGAGTATCCGCTACCATCTTTAATACAACCTGAGAATCGCATACTGAAATGTCAGGTGGCTTCTTTAGATTATTCAATACATGAGGGTACTCTCTCTCTTTAACGATTAATGCCGCAGCGTCATTATCTAAAGCATCTCTTATTGTCTGAACTTGTGGAAGAATAATCCTTCCTTTAGGAGCTTCCAGATCAATAGGAACAATCAATACTGCCAGACCTCCTGAATGAATAAGATCCCCTATAATTGGAGGAGGATTTAGGAAATCAGCAGGGCAGATTTTAATAAGATATTTTTTTAATTTATTTACATATATGTCTCTATTACCAAAATCTGTACTGGAGCAAAGGATAATTCTCTCTGTTTTATCCTTTAGCCTTTCTATAAACTCCAGCGAAGCTGATTTAAGGTCAATCTTATTTACAACAATAATAAAAGGGGTGTTTCTTTTTTCTGCTTCCTGCAAAATAATATCTTCGTATTTTTCCCATATATTTGCTTCAATAAGCAGTAAAATAATATCTGCCCTGTCAAAGATATTTTTTGTTTTTTTTATTCTCAACTCTGAAATGGATGAGACGTCATCTATCCCTGCTGTATCCAGAAACACAACCGGACCAAGCGGCAAAAGCTCCATAACTTTTTCAACCACATCGGTAGTTGTGCCCGGAATAGGAGAGGTTATTGCCACATCTTGATTAGCAACAAGATTCAAAAAACTGGATTTGCCAACATTGGTTCTTCCGAATAATCCTATATGAAGCCGTAATGATTTAGGTGCTTTTTTCATACGTTTCTCTTTTTTCCAAGTGCTGATTTTACTGATACACCCTCAATAGCGCCCAGTTTCCCTGTTAAAGAGCCAAGCTCATCTGTAGTAGCATCTACTACAAGTGTGATAACACAGCAATTCTTTTCTTTATAAGGAATACCAACGCGAGCTGCAATAATATCTCCGTATTCTGAAAGCAAACTGTTAATTCTTGAAGAAGCCTTTTTTCTATCCTCAATTATGATTCCAACGAATCCCAGTCTTTTATTCATTGTATATATTCTCCCTTAAATAAAAATTCCCGATCTCCATCCTGCAAAGAGACCGGAAAAACCTCAGCCCCTTGGTTTCAGGAAGAAAACCCCCTCCCCGCAGGAAACAAATTACAATTACATTTAAAATAGTATCATTTATTGCTCCAAGAAGCTACGAAATTCTGTCGTCCTCTCCATCGCAACCGCCTGCTTTATCTGGCGGTTATCTGTAGATTTGGTGAGAGTCGGGGAATCCGGGTGGTCGAGGTTTCTTTTTAGCTTAAAAAAATAATTATTGTTTTCCTTAGGAGGCATCCTCAAACCATTTATTTCCACACCTTCAACTGTTCAAACTGCACTTTGAATTTCTTGAAGAATTTTTCAATCTTCCCCATTTGCTCATAAGGAATCATTACACAACCCGCAGAAAGCTTCTGCCCGGCTATTTCCTGCAGTAAACCTTTATACTTGTATCCTTTTCTTATCTGTTCGTAAAGCTGTCTGTTAAATCGCACCTTATCTTTTTGGAGTAAGTTGCTTATCTGAAAAGAATAAATCAGGTAAGGTTTCTGCTTCAGCAGTATAGCAGATGGTATGTCGGATGGCTCTCTCAGATAGAGAATCTTTCCTTCCTGAAAGATGTTCTGGAGCAAGCCTGTATCTGTCTTTTGCAATTCAACTATGGTTCTTATTGTCGGCTGGATATTTCTGCCTATTTCTGATTCAAGCTCTATAACTTTATCCTGCACTTCCCTCAGGCTCTTATCTTCGGTTGTAAGTATAAATAAATCAATGTCTGACCTTGAAGTAAATTCTCCTCTGGCAAGACTCCCATAAAGGATGACAGCTTTTACATCTTCAATTTTTGAAAGCTCTTTTGATATCTTTTTAAGTATTCTTTTCATAGATTTCTACTTCAAACCTTTTTTCAAAAAACTCAATTATTATTTTAAGATTATCTACCACTGTCTTGGCTCTGTTGCCATTAATTCCGTCATAACCCAAATCACCATAGGCAAACCATATCTTACGCATTGCCTTGTTTACTTCAGCAGGGAAATTCTTATTTGAGTATTCATGCCTGCTCTTATGGTCACCAAAATGCTCTCCATTTCTAGCAGCATCAGTTTCTACTAACTGCTCAACAACCTTTGTGCCTAAATCTCCTACTACTGTGTTTTGTTTGTTGTTATAAGCATCAATTGCTGCTCTAAGTTTTTCTTTTGCCAATCCTAAATGTTTCTGAAAATCACCCATTTTTCATCCTTTCTTTTCGTTATTGTAACGAATTACACCTATTTTGTCAAGTTTTTCGTTATTGTAACACGGTATTCTATGTGTAAAAAGAAAAAAGGGCGAACACGATGTTCGCCCATACAATACAAAAATCGGAGAATGCAAAGAATGTAAGGATAATATTTTTATTTAACTTACCCACACTCCATGGATATTACAAAATATTCTTGCCTTTAATCCTTCAGCATGTAAATGACAGAATTCAGCAACCGGTTTATCATTGTACTTCAATCTTTTTCCAGCAACAACATCATCACCTTTTATAAGCTGGATAAGCTCTATGTAATGTTTTTCTTCCATTGGATGAGGAATATAGCCAACTCTTACACGAATGCCTTTTTCAAATGACTCTACTATAGGAACATGTTTTTCTTTGCCTTCCTGCTCAGCGGTTTTTTCTTCAAGAAGATTCATCGGCTGTCCACAGCATACAAGCTCTCCAGCGTGCGCTTCTAGAACAGATACAACATTCCCACAAATTTCGCATTTGTAGATTGCGTTTTGTTTTGCCATTTTTTTATCCCTCCTTTTTTTTATTAATAATTCTTATTCAACAGTTCAAAGTATGCCTTTGGATGTTTACATACAGGGCATTCCTCAGGCGCTCCGGTTCCTTCATGAATATATCCGCAGTTTCTGCATTTCCATTGTTCTTTGTTGTCTTTTTTGAAGACTTTCCCGTCCTCAATATTCTTTAGTAATTTTCTATAACGCCCTTCATGCTTTTTTTCTACTTTTCCAATACTATCAAACATCTCTGCTATTTCGTCAAATCCTTCTTCTCGCGCTTCTTTTGCCATCCCAGGATACATGCTTGTCCATTCAAAATTTTCTCCTGCTGCTGCTTCTTTTAAATTTTCAAGAGTATTGCCTATGCCATCCAGTTCTTTGAAGTGCAGCTTTGCATGTTCTTTTTCATTGTCAGCAGTTTCAAGAAATATCGCAGATATTTGTTCATACCCTTCTTTTTTTGCCTTTGACGCAAAATAGGTATATTTGTTTCTTGCCTGTGATTCCCCTGTAAATGCCTCTAACAGATTTTTTTCAGTTTTTGTTCCTTTTATTGACTTACTCATAATTAATCTCCTCTTTTACTGCATATATTTTATCTATATTATAATTACTTAGCAACTGTTTTTTTTAATTTTCTCTATTTGAATATGTACCCTGTCTGTTTTGCCCAAAACAAAAGATCAAGCTCATCCATTGGGATATCTATTTTTTTAGAAAACCTTCGCATCTTACTTTCAATATCTATATATACTTTCCTGCTTATAGTCTTTGGAAGTTCTTTTATGACTTTATATTTTACAAGATTACGCAGTATATGCACATCAAGTATGGCAAAATCACCGCCAAAACCGATATTTCTCAGGAAATGGCTGGCTTCCTTAAAGCCCAATCCTTTAACATTACGGACAAACCACTGACGAGTTCCAAAAATATTATTTTTATCAATCTTGTTTTTTATTCTAATAATACCATTCATGGTAAAAAGTTTACGCGCTTCCATAATATAACAAGTCTTGTTATTGGGAAAACGAACAGCTTTTAAACCTCTTCTTATCTGAGGGGTATTGCCCTTGAAAAGAATTTCTTTTTTCTCAAGAGCAGAAATAGCTTCGCCGCAATAAATTGCCTTTGATTGTGGAGTACATAGACAAAAACAAAGCTCGCTGAATATTTGCTTATTAGGCTGCTTCCAGACTTCCTTGAACTCCTCTAATCGTTTTCTTATTTCGGACTTTTTCTCCTCATAATCTAAAACAAGATTTAGGACTTCAGGAGTCAATCCTTTCATAACTTCTCAAATTTTAACTATTTTTCTTTAATATACGTAGGAGCGTTTTTTGGAGAGTTTCCTTTCTTCACCTGGTGATAATAGGCATAAGTCATTGGTTCTCCCTCTTTAAGTACCTCGGCTTCTGCGACTTTACCGATAAAAAGAGTATGCGTTCCCACGCTAGTATTGCCGGTCACTTCACACTCTAAATAACCCAGACAGTTTTGAATAACCACCGGTGCCCCTGTTACTCCCAGCTTATAATCTATCCCTTTAAATTTTTCTACTTCTTTGCCGGATTTAAAACCAAAATGTCCTATGAATTCCATTGGCACATCGCGTTCTAAAATTGACACAGTAAAAACCTTGCTTTCCTGAATGAACTGATGAGTTAAATTATCTTTGTTAATGCATACGCTAATCTGAGGAGGCTCTGCAGTTACCTGAAAAACAGTATTAGCGATTTGCCCGTTAAATGCGCCGTCTTTTTTAGAGCTCACTATATACATTCCGTAACTTAATTTGAATAATGTACTAACGTTCATTTTTGCCCTTTCAACAAATCCGTTATTGTGATGGATTTTAGTTTTATTATTAGTTCTTCTTCTATTTTATACATTTTTTTCTTAAGAGGACAAGTTTTTATTTCAGGGCATGCTTTCCCTCTGAAAATGTGTTCCATTAACTGGAATGGTCCCTGGAATATTTCTATTACGTTAAAAATCGTAATTTCCTCCGGTTTCACTGCAAGAGAGAAACCGCCGCCAGCGCCTCTGAAAGATTTAAGCAGCGCCTTATTGCTTAACAACTGCAGTATCTTTCTCAAAAAAGGTCTTGGCATATTAAGTTTTTTGGTCAGATCGGTTACAGTAACCGTATTTTCTTTTGCTGCCGCAATACAGCCGAGAGTCCTGATAGCATAATCCGTATCCCTTGTAATAAGTTTCATTCTACTTGCCAGACATCATAGCTTCAATATCATCTTTGACCGCACCAATGGGCTTGATGTCAAATTTCTCAACCAGGACTTTTATAACATTTGAAGATAAAAATGCTGGCAACGTTGGCCCCAACCGGATTCCTTTTACACCAAGGGAAAGAAGTGCCAATAGAACAGCAACCGCCTTTTGTTCATACCATGCAATATCAAATGAAATCGGAAGTTTATTGATATCATCAAGAGCAAAGACTTCTTGTAGCTTAAGCGCAATAACAACAAGTGAATAGCAGTCATTGCACTGTCCTGCATCAAGCACTCTTGGTACTCCTCCTATATCCCCGAGACCTAGTTTGTTGTAACGATATTTAGCGCAGCCAGCTGTTAGAATAACTGCATCTTTAGGTAAATTCTTAGCGACTTCTGTAAAATAAGCTCTTGTAGTATGCCTTCCGTCACATCCAGCCATAACAATAAAACGTTTTATAGCTCCGGATTTAATGGCTTCAACAATCTTATCCACTAAAGCTAACACTTGATTATGCGCAAATCCGCCGATAATCTCACCTGTTTCAATCTCTGTTGGAGACGAGCATTTTTTTGCTAATTCAATTATTTTAGAAAAGTCTTTTTCTCCCGTTCCTTCTCTGTTAGAAATATGTTTTACTTCGGGATAACCAGCCGTCCCGGTAGTAAAAATCCTGTCCTTATAAGAATCTTTAACAGGTATGATACAGTTTGTTGTCATTAGAATCGGACCGTTGAAAGATTCAAATTCCTTGTTTTGCTGCCACCAGGCATTGCCGTAATTGCCGACAAAATGATCATACTTCTTAAAAGCCGGATAGGAATGTGCCGGTAACATTTCGCTATGCGTATAAACATCAACCCCTGTTCCTTCAGTTTGCTTAAGAAGCTCCTCAACATCTTTAAGGTCGTGACCCGAAATAAGAATTCCTGGATTGTTGCGAACCCCGAGATTTACTTTTGTGATTTCCGGATTACCGTAAGCAGAAGTGTTTGCCTCATCAAGAAGCTCCATTGTTGTAACCGCAGTCTCCCCAGCCTTTAATACCAAGGCAACTAGTTCATCAGATGAAAGGTCTTTAGTGGTTGCAGCAAGTGCTTTAACCACAAAATCATAAATTTCCTGTTTCTTTTTGCCTAATATTGCGGCATGTTCAGCATAGGCTGAAATCCCTTTAACTCCATAAATTAAGAGTTCTCTTAAGGAACGAATATCCTCATTCTCAGTTGAGGGCACACTGACTTCTTTTGCTTTTTTGCGTAATTCACCTTCATTGTTAGAAAACCAAGTAGTGGCATCATGTAAGTTTTCGTTAGAGTCCACACCGCTTTTCCCCTTTATATCTTCTCGAACTCGCAGCCCTTCTTTGATCAACTTTATAAAACGCTCATCATCAAAATTAACATTGGTGATTGTTGCAAAGAGTGCTTGCGTAATAAATAATCCAACTTTTTTATCTGTTACGCCTTTCTCCTTTGCTTTTTCAGCATAAATCGCAATTCCTTTTAATACATAAATCAACAAATCTTGCAAACATGCGGTTTCTTCGTTTTTCCCACAGATGCCTCTTACTGTACATCCTGAGTTTTTTGCTGTTTCCTGACATTGATAACAGAACATTTCCATCACTCCTTTTTAGTTACATACTTTCTTTATTTAAAAACACCTTTTCCCTGATTTCTTCTTACATTTATCACTTTCACAGCGATAACAAATTTCGTTTTTCAAATATCCGCCTTTATAGAATTCGATAATATTATTCAAAGTTGTTTCTGCAATGTTAGTCAACGCCTCTCTGGTAAAAAACCCCTGATGTGAGGTGATAAGAACATTTGGGAAAGTCATAAGTCTTGCTAATACATCATCGCTGATAACAGTAGATGAATAGTCTTCAAAGAAATATTCACTCTCTTCTTCGTAAACATCAAGTCCTGCCGCTCCGATCTTTCCACTTTTAAGGCCGTTAATCAATGCCTGTGTTTTGATCAATTTACCCCTTCCTGTGTTTATTATCGTTATGCCGGGTTTCATCTGATCTATGCTTTCTTCGTTTATCATGTAATTTGTTTCAGGGGTTAACGGACAATGAAGCGATATAATATCTGAAGACCTATACAGTTTGGAAAGTGTAACGTACTTAATTTCTGAAGCTTTTGCGTAAGCTTCATCAGGGAATGTATCGTATGCACATACATTCATGCCAAATCCCTTTAAAATTGAAATAAGGCATCTTCCTATCTTTCCTGTTCCGATTATGCCTGCTGTCTTACCGTGCATATCAAATCCCAATAAACCATTAATAGCGAAGTTTCCATCACGGGTACGATAATAAGCCTTATGGGTTTTTCTATTTAAACCCATCATAAGTGCTGTTGCATGTTCAGCGACAGCGTACGGCGAGTATGAAGGTACTCGTACGACATGGATATTCTTGTATGCAGAATTTAAATCAACATTATTATATCCTGCGCACCGCATAGCAATAAGTTTTACCCCATTTTGTTTTAGAATACCGATTACCTTCTTATCGAGAATATCATTAACAAAAGCGCACACTACCTCATATCCCTGAGTCAGCCCAGCAGAATCATGGTTTAAATGGCCTTTGAAATACTTAATTGGGAAACCGTACTTATCATTTACCTTATCAAAAAATTCCTGGTCATACGGCTTTGTATCAAAAAAGGCTACTTTAATATTTTCCATTTTTTAACTCCGCTAAAAAGCCTGCTATAAAAAATGCACAATAATAAAACAATGCTTGCTGCTATTTCAATCCATGGAGGTATCATCCTGCCATGCTGCATCATGTGTGCTGTTACATCAACATTGAAGAATTGCCATGCATAGTTCAAAAATACTCCTAAACATATACTGCATATTATTATAGATCCCAGGAAAATAATAACAGTCTTTATTCCAAATTCTTTCGTAATAACAGTTAATGCGGCTGAATTTGTTGCAGGACCGACCATAAGAAAGACAAATGCTGCTCCTGGATTCAGCCCTTTTAATATAAGTGCTGCAGCTATTGGAATTGATCCAGAAGAACAAACATACATTGGTATTCCCACAATAAGCATTATTAACATAGACTGCCACACAGAACCCATGTATTTTGCGAAAAAAGTTTCAGGAATAAAATATGATATAGCGCCGCCTGCTAGAATCCCTATAATAATCCATGCCCCGGTGTCTCTTAACAAATCAACAAATGCATATTTAAAGACTCCCTTGACCTTGTCATAAAAATTGTGGCTTTCCGTAGAATGCTTATGGCTATCGCATGCTTTGCACGTGCTTTTATTCTCTGTATTAGAAGAAGGTTGTTCTCCACGAAAGAATATATTCGCGACAATTCCTGCAAATACACCTGTGATAAAAGCAGCAATAACACGGTAAAACGCAAAAACTCCACCCAGTAATGAATATGTAGCAAAAATCGAATCAATCCCTGTTGTCGGCGTTGAGATCAGAAACGACAGGATAGAGCCTTTACTTGCTCCATCTTTTTTCAAAGATAACGCAGCGGGAATCACTCCGCATGAGCATAATGGGAGAGGGATGCCAAACAAAGATGCCTTTATTACTGACATTGTATTATTTTTGCCCAAGTATTTTGCGATCATTCCTTCTCTTAAAAAGATATGAATAATTCCCGCAAAAAGAAATCCGAATAACAAATAAACAGACATCTTGTTCAGCAAAAAATAAGACTCTTTTAAAATTCCTAAAATAACATTCACATTATAAATGATACCAATATGGTGTCTTTTGTCAAGAAAAAAAAGCGAATGGAGAATTCGCCCTTTCGTTACTTTTAATAACAATATTTAATTCTTTACAGGCCAAATGGGAGCGACGGTTTTTCCGTATACTTCGTTAATCACTTGAGCTAAAGCGGTATAAATCGCAGAGAAGCCGCAGAAAATTCCTTCGTAACCTGCAATGTGTTTTATAGTACTGCTGTTTGTAAAGTCTCCGAGGGCTAGTAAAAAGAAGAGCAACGCCAGGGAGGCGAACACGATTTGTAACGCTCGGTTCAATTTTAGTGTACCAATAAATAAAACTGCCGTAAAAATACCCCACATTATTAAATATGCTACCATAGCTGATTTTTCCGGTGCTGCGATCAATCCCATTTTAGGCATTACAATCAACGCAACCAAAGAGAGCCAGAAAAAACCATAGGACGTAAATGCAGTAGTTCCAAAGGTATTACCCTTTTTCCATTCCATGATTCCAGCAACGACCTGGGCTAACCCACCATAAAAAATCCCCATTCCCAATATCATTGAACCCAACTCGAAAAGACCAGCATTATGCAAATTTAACAGCACTGTAGTCATTCCAAAGCCCATCAAACCGAGTGGGGCAGGATTGGATGTAAGATCCTCTTGTCTAGTCATTAGCATTCCTTTTTGGATAGGTCTTTTTTATTTGTATATGTTGTATGCAGAAGATGATGGGATTTTTCCCCGAGAGGTTTTATAAGGAATTCCTCGTAAATCTCCTTTACTGCAGGATTTTCATGAGATTTTCTGAGTTTTCTGCCTTCGTCTTCTTTGTATATTGCGTTTATTCTTGCCTGTCTTACTTCATTAGTTGTCATTCTCGGCTGTCCGCCTCCGCCAATACAGCCTCCGGGACATGCCATGACTTCTATAAAGTGATAGGATTTTTTGCCGCTTTTTATTGATTCTATTAATTTCTTTGCATTTCCAAGACCATGAGCAACTGCAACATTCAATGTAACACCTTCAAGAAATCTCCAATCCTTTGTTGTGCCTTCTATCTTGAGAGACGCTTCCTTTAGGCCGTCAAGCCCTTGAATGGGAGTAACATGCAATTTATTAAACGGCAGCTCTTTCCCTGTAACAATTTCATACGCTGTTCTGAGAGCTGCTTCCATAACTCCGCCGGTATTTGCAAATATATCCGCAGCGCCAGTAGATATACCCAGAGGCGCATCCATTTCCTCATCAGGAAGATTCACGAAGTCTATGCCAGCCTGCTTAATAAACCTGCCTAATTCTCTTGTTGTCAAGACATAATCAACGTCCTTAACTCCGCTGGCTTTCATCTCCTCACGGTTACACTCAAATTTCTTGGCAGTACACGGCATGATAGATACCACTGTTATATTCTCTTTTTTCCTGCCAATTTTATTTGCATAGTATGTCTTTGCAACAGCTCCGAACATCTGCTGAGGAGACTTGCAGGTGGATAAATTAGGAATTAGTTCCGGATAAAAATTCTCCGTGTAATTTATCCATCCCGGAGAACATGAAGTAAACATAGGCAAAGCTATGGTTTTATCTTTATCAACCAGTGCCTTCTTCAACCTCGTAAGAAGCTCTGTGCCTTCTTCAATAATAGTTAAATCAGCAGTAAAGTTAGTATCGAATACTTTATCAAACCCAAGCCTTTTCAGAGCTGCAGTCATCTTCCCTTTGATCAAAGTACCCGGTTTCAGGTCAAAACATTCTCCCAGAGCAGCCCGGATTGCAGGAGCAGTCTGAACAACCACAAACTTATTCGGATCATCAATAGCTTCCCACACTTTGTCAATATCATCTTTTTCACTTATTGCTCCGACAGGACAAACTGCAGCGCACTGTCCGCACTGAACACAAACAGCCTCTTCAAGCGTATCTCCTTGCCCGGGCGCAATGATTGTATCAAACCCGCGCGCTCTTGGAGCTAATGTGTCTACTCCCTGAACCTCATGGCACACACTAACGCATCTTCTGCAAAGAATGCATTTATTTGGATCTCTAACAATGCCGGGAGTGCTTTCATCCAAAGGCATTCTCTCTCTTACGGACTGAAATCTGACTTCCTTAATACCATATTCATCCGCCAGTTTCTGAAGTTCGCAGCTCTGATTGCGGTCACAGGTATTGCATTCCCATGGGTGGTCGCTTAAAAGCAATTCCAATATTATCTTTCTGGCATCACGCACTTTTTTGGTGTTAGTGTGAATATTCATGCCTTCAGAAACCTTTGTTACACATGAGGGTTGAAGCGCTTTAGCTCCTTCTACTTCTACAACACACATCCTGCATGATCCGGGGCTCTGAAGATTATCCAGATAACATAAAGTGGGTATCTTTATTCCGATCTTTCTAGCAGCATCCAGAATCGTTGTATTTTCTGATACTTCCAAGCGGGTATTATTTACTGTAATGTTCAGCATCTCTCTTGTCTCCTTATTTATTTCCATAAACAAGGGGTTTAAACCCCTTGTTGCCCCTATAATTAGGGTTTTCTCTGGTTACAGGTTCTCGCTTCCTGTCAGGATTTACTCCTAGAGCGAGTTCCTTTCCAAAATACTTCAAAGCAGAAAGAATAGGTGAAGCAACAGACTGTCCCATAGGACAAAAAGCTGTAAGTTTAAGTTTCTCAGCAAGTTCTTCTATAATTTTAAGTTCATCACAATAGGCTTCCTGTTTTTCCAAGCGTTTGAAAGAATTATACATCTGTTTTGTACCAATTCTGCATACAGAACATTTCCCGCATGACTCATGAACAAAGAATTTCATGCAGCAGGCTAGGAAATCCGCAATTGAAACTGTCTCGTTCATAATCAATATTGCGCCAGAACCCAGATTATGTCCCAGTTTCTGAAGTTCTTGATATTCAAGCGGCACATCCAGAAGCTTTGAAGAAAAAATATCGCCGGCAGTTCCTCCTATTTGAGCCATTTTAAATTTCCCGGAAGACATGCCTCCTGCATAATCATAAATAATCTCTCTCAGAGTGATTCCCATAGGAACTTCAATTAAGCCGGGACGCTTTATATGCCCCAATATGGTATAGACTTTAGTTCCAGGAGTGTTTTCTGTTCCAATCTTTTTAAACCACTCGGATCCATTTAATATAATAGGAGCTATATTGGCAAAGGTTTCGACATTATTTACGTTTGTCGGCTTGGATAAAAATCCTGATTCAGCAGGAAAAGGCGGCTTAAGCCTTGGCTCGCCTCTTAATCCTTCCATTGAATTCAGAAGAGCTGTTTCTTCTCCGCAAACGTAAGAACCAGCTCCAATCTTAATCTTTACATTAAAATCAAAGTCCGTGCCGAAAATATTCTTACCCAACAGCCCTAATTTCTCAGCGTCTTTTATGGCTTTTGTTAATCTTTGAATAGAAAGCTGATATTCTCCGCGAATGTAGATATAAGCTGTATTAGCTCCTATTGCGTATCCGCAGATTGCCATACCTTCCAGAACCTTATGCGGGTCTCCCTCCATAATCAGGCGATCCTTAAAGGTGCCGGGCTCTCCTTCATCCGCATTGCAGATAATATATTTTGGACTTTCCTTCGCTGCTCTGGCAAATGACCATTTCAAACCTGTTGGAAATCCTGCACCTCCTCTTCCTACAAGTTTGGAATCCTTTACTGTCTTAATAATATCTTCCGGAGTTTTTTTCTCCAAGGCTACACCTAACGCTTCATACCCACCAACACCGATGTATTCCTCAATATCTTCAGGATTAATCTTTCCGCAATTCTCAAGAACAATCCGACCATAATGCTGTGTTTTTCTGGAGTCGCAATCTGTTGGATCTATTCCTGGGCTAAGTTTCTCCGATAGAAGTAATTTTTTATAAGATCTTCCCTTAATAAATCTTTCCTGAATAAATTCCACAACATTCTCTTCGGTCACATTTCCGTATATTTCTCCTGTAGGATATATCCCGAGAACGACTCCTTTATTAACAGGTCCAATACTTCCTGTCTCAACAACTTGAATTTGAGAGGAAAGATTATGTTTGTTTATTTCAGCAATCAACTTGCTTTTGATTTCCCTTGCCCCCAAAACAACAGTATTGCCATCGATACCAACTAAAATCTGAGCAATGTTTCCTTTTGACATAAATTATTTCCTTTCCTTTTCTTGAATTTGGTCCAATATTTTATATATTTTTTCTTCGTTTAAATTTCCGTAGGCTTCATCATTGATCATCATAGCAGGGGCAACTCCGCAAACTCCAAGACAACTTGTTCCCTCTAACGTAAAAAGACCATCGTCAGTTGTTTCTCCAACCTTAACCCCTAATTTTGATTCTATTGCTTCGAAAATAGTTTGCGCTCCTAAAATATGACATGGAGGGCTTTCACAAACCCTAATTATATATTTACCGCGCGGTGTAAAGCTAAACATGGTGTAAAAAGAAGCGGTTCCCTTAATCTCAGACACAGGCATGTTCATTTCTTTGCTTAATTCATAGATATTCTCTTCGCAAATATAGTTGTTTGGATTTTGATTTTGAATATCATGGAGAATCTGTAATAAATTCTCTCTTCTATTTTCATGTTTTTTAATTATTTCTTTTATTGTCATAGATTCCTCTCCTTTAAGAAAACATGTTCTTGCACAATTTTGTTGTTTAAAACATGTTTTTCAAAGATTTCTTTAGCAACCTTTGAATCAACCTTCCAATACACTACAGGATTTTTATCCTGTATATATACTTGAACCATAGGCTCCTCCGCACAAAATCCAGCACAACCTGAACTTGTGATTATAATATCTGTTTTATTACTCTTATTAATGAGTTCCACAAGTGTATTCATTGTCTGTCTTGCGCCTGCACCAATACTGCATGTGCCCATACAAATAACAATTCTGACTCTATGCTTTCTAGAACGCATCTGGACTCTATCTCTTATTTGTTTCAGTTCCTCTAAGTTCTTCATGCTGATTCTCCCAATTAGTCTTTCTTTTCATAACATTTTCCTTTTTGATAAATAATAGGACAATATTTCAAGTTTTTCGCACAAAGCGACATTAACTACAGTTATCCCTGATGGAACTTTAAGCTCTATTGGAGCAAAATTCAATATTCCCTTAATCCCTCCTTTAATCAGTTTATTTGCAGCGAACTGTGCTGCAGAGGAAGGTGTTGCAATAATACCTACCCTTATCTTCTTATTTTTAATTTCACTGCTGATATTCTTCTCATCTCGTATTTTTAGCCCATTTTTCATCTTTCCGACTTTCTCAGAATCATTATCAAAAATAGACTCTATTATAAAACCACGTTCCTTAAATCCCGGATACGATAATAATGCCTGTCCTAGATTACCAACTCCGGTTAAAGCTACAGGAATTTTTTTGTGCAAACCCATTATCTTTGTAATTGCCCTATGAAGCATTAAAACATTGTATCCCATTCCAGGTGTTCCGAATTGACCAAAATATACAAGATCTTTTCTCACTTGAGCAGAGTTGAGTCCAGCTCTTTCCGCAAGTTCGCGAGAAGAGACAGTTGTAAAACCTGCGTCCATTATTCCCATTAAAATCCGCCTGTATATGGATAATCTTTCTACTGACTTTCTCGGAATTTTGTAGCTTTCCATCTTATTCCTTGTGATAAATTTCACAAATCCCGTGAATATTATCACTAACTAAATTTGTTGTCAATATGGTGTCAAGCTAAAATAACCTGACAAAAAGGGCATTATTTTGCTGGATTGATTAAATGATTGACTGTATAATAACTTCATATGTAAGGAGTATACACAGGAGGTATTATGCATAAGATTAAGAGAGCACTGGTAAGTGTGTCTGATAAAACAGGAATCGTTGAATTTGCTAAAGAACTTGACAAAATGGGCATAGAGATGCTCTCGACAGGAGGCACAAAAAAGGCGCTTGAAGAAGCAGGAGTATCTGTAAAAGGAGTGTCTGAATTTACAGGTTTCCCGGAGATGCTTGATGGCAGAGTGAAGACGCTGCATCCTAAAATCCATGGAGGACTTCTTGCTCTTCGAAATAGTCCTGAACACATGGAACAGGTTAAGAATTATTCTATTGAACTTATAGATATGGTTGTAGTGAATTTATATCCATTTCAGAAGACTATAGCTGAGGAGGGGACATCCCTGGACGAGGCAATAGAAAATATTGATATTGGAGGTCCAACAATGCTTCGCAGTGGAGCGAAAAACTATAAGTATGTTGCTGTTGTAGTGGACCCTGATGATTATGCTCTCATTATTGATGAGCTTAAAAACTTGAGAGAAATATCTCTTGAGACAAGACAGCGACTTGCTGTTAAGGTGTTCAGGCATACTGCAGATTATGACAGCGCTATAGATAAATATCTAAGCGAAAACCTGTCTAAAGAAAAAATACTAAGACTTAAATTTACTCAAGGTGTATCTCTAAGATATGGGGAGAATTCGCATCAGTCAGCTACTTTTTATATAAATAGAGATTGCGCAGAATCAAACCTTGCCACAGCAAAAATTTTACATGGTAAAGAGATGTCTTATAACAATTATGTAGACGCAAACGGTGCTTTTGAAGCAGTAAAAGATCTCAAAGAGCAGATCGGAGCCGTTGTGGTAAAACATACAAATCCATGTGGATATGCGACAGGCAGGACCTTGAAAGAAGCTGTTGAAAGAGCATGGATGGGAGATCCAATATCTGCTTTTGGCTCAATTGTTGCTGTTACAAGAAAACTTGATTTTGAGACTGCAAAATTCCTAAAAGGAAAGGATACAAAGCACCTGACCTATGCGAAACAGGGTGATAAATATGTGCCAGAGGAGGTTAAAACAAAGCATGTGGAGGTTATAATAGCTCCAGGATATGATAGAGATGCTTTAGAGCTTTTAAAGTCTGAAGGCAAGGTATTGCGCATTCTTGAAGTAGCGCCTCTTGAGGCGGGTGAGCATGAAAGATTTACATATAGAAAAATTGTAGGCGGTATACTTGAGCAGGGCAGAGACTTAAAAGTTTTTGATACATTTGATGTTACGACAAAAGCATTGTTTCCCGACAATAAAAAAGAGTTGGCTAAGTTTGCATATAAAGCGTGCAAACATACTAAGTCCAACGCGATTGTTCTTTGCAGAGAATATATGCCTGGATATTTTCAGGTGTTGGGTATGGGCGCCGGTCAGCCAAACAGAGTCGATTCTTTGCGTAAGTTGGCAGTTCCAAAAGCAATGGAAAATCTACAGATTGAGTATGACATGCTGAAACCAGAAGGATCATTAGATGATTATATAAAAAGAGTAATGTCAGAACTGGTTCTTGCTTCTGATGCATTCTTCCCGTTTTCTGACACTGTTGAAGAAGCTGGCAGTTTGGGCATTAAATATATTATTCAACCAGGCGGGTCAAAACGGGATGATGCCTCAATATCCAAGGCTGACAAGCTTGGTATAGCCATGGTATTTACCGGAATGCGGCATTTTCTACACTAAAGCGCAAGATATTAAATGAAACATAAAAATGTGCTGGTTATCGGAGCGGGAATAGCAGGCATTATTTCAGCTTTAGAGATTGCAGATAGAGGAATAACTGTTCATTTAGTAGAGAAAACATCTTCAATAGGCGGTCATGTTCAAAAATTTTGTTGTAAAGCGGTAGATGATGTTTGCACAAAATGCGGGGCTTGTCTTCTAAAGGATAGGACAGACAGGATAAAGGTTCATCCTAATGTTAAAATATATTTAGATTCAGATATATCCGATATTTTAAGGTCTAAAGCTGGTTTTTCTGGTCAAATAAAACACAATAATAAGATCATGCCTGTAGAAGTAGACGCAATAGTCGTCGCAACTGGTTTTACTCCATTTGATGCAAGGGAAAAAGGCAGATTTGGTTACGGGAGAATTCCTTATGTTTTTACAGGTCTGGATATTGAAGAGCATTTCAAAAAAAAAGAAAAATTTAACCTCTTGGATAAAATTCCAAAGCAAGCAGCATTCATCCAGTGTGTGGGGTCAAGGGATGAACAATTAAATAAAGGTTATTGTTCAAGAGTATGCTGTCGTTATGCTTTGAGACTCGTCATGATGCTTAGAGAAACCTTCCCTGAAATTAAGGTAGATGTTTTCTATATGGATATCCAGTCTTCAGGCAAAGAATTCAATATGTTATATGACCAATGTAAGGATGATTCAAGAATAGAGTTTATAAAAAGTATACCAACAAGAGCACAAGAAATTCCTGAGACTAAATCAGTAAGGGTTTTGTATGAAGATGTAACAAAGGCTAAGCTTGTTGAGAGGGATTATGATCTTCTTGTTCTTTCTATAGGCATGATGCCATCAGAGGAGAATAGGAAAATTGAGAGTCTTCTTGGAATTAATACAGACGAGTTCGGTTTTTTTGAACCTGTTGATAATTTTTCTACAAGAACAAATGTTCAAGGTGTTTTTCTCTCAGGTACATGTGAAGGGCCAAAGAGCATATCAGAATCTATTCGGCACGCAGAGAAAACTGCAATAGATGTGATGGGGTACTTATGAACATTCTTATAATTGGCGGTGGTATTGCAGGAATAACTGCTGCAATATACCTTGGGGAACAAGGGCATAAAGTAACTCTAATTGAAAGAGGGGAAATCCTGGGTGGCAGGTTAAATAATCTTTTCAGCGTGTATGGCATGGGTATATGTGCAAAAGATTTCATGTGTGAGCAAATAGCAAAATTAAAGAAATTTTCAAATATAACTGTATTTACCTCTGCGGAATTAGTAGAGGTAAAAGGATATGTAGGAAGCTTCAATTCAAAATTCAAAATTCAAAATTCAAAATTAATTAAAATCAAACATGGGACAGTTATTATTGCAACCGGAATTGATGTATCCACGCCAAAGATGGATTGCAATTCTCAAGGGATAATCAATCATACCCATCTTGAAGATTACATTGCAGATAGCAAGATAAGAAGATTGTCAAAAGTCGTATTTCTATGTGACTTTGACAAGGAAGATTCTCAAATAATAGCATTATCTACACTAAAAAATGCTTTGCTTCTCAGAGAAAAATTAAGATGTGAGGTATTTGTAATATCCCGCAGTATAAAAGTTGCTGGTAAGAAATTTGAGCAATCATATACGGATGCCAGAGAAAAAGGAGTTGTATTTATAAAGCCTCTTAAGTCTCAGATGAAAATATCTCCATATAACAACCTAATATTTGTTGAACTTAGCTCAACAGATTCTGCTGTAGAGGGAATAGACATAAGAAATCTTCAACTGAAGTGTGACTGGCTGGTAATTGGAGAGAATATTCTTCCCAGCCAGGGCACAGAAGAGCTCTCGGGTATACTAGGTGTTGAGAGAGATAAACAAGGGTTTTTCCAGAATAACAATGTTCACTTTATGCCAAATTTGTCAAATAGGAAAGGCATATTCTTTGCTGGAGCATGTCATATTGATGCCGGGCTGAATGATATATTAGATGATTCGTTAACAGCTGCATATGCTGCTCATAACCTGATTGCAAAGAGTGCGATAGAAATTGATGAGAAGACAGCAGAAGTAGATGAGGGGAAATGCGCGCTTTGTCTTACATGCATACGTTCATGCCCTCATAAAGCAATAGATATAGAGTTCTCTCGCGAAGCGGGCAAGAAAGCTGCAAAGATTATTGAAGAGGCATGTTTTGGATGTGGAATCTGCACGTCGCTATGTCCCTCAAGAGCAATACAGCTCAGGGAATATGAGGATGAGAAGATACTTAAGCTTATAGGATGATTTTGTAATGACATATAAACCAAATATTACTGTCTTCTGCTGTGAGAATTCAGTTTACGAAACTGTGTTAAGTGTTTGTAAACACCACAGCAATATTCAAGTTATAAAGGTTCCATGTTCTGGGAAGATTAGTAGTATTCATATACTTAAATGTTTTGAATCCGGGAAGGATATGGTTATAGTAATTGCATGCATAGAAGAAGCATGTCACTTTATAAATGGAAATATAAGAGTAGAAAAAGTTGTGGAGGCCACTTGTAACATGTTAAAGGAATTGGACATTGAGGATAAACGCTTGCAAATTCTCAACTTTGCACCTAATATGGAAGAGAAATTTTGTAGTGCTTTTGAGGATGTAATGTTACAGGCTTCAAAGCTTGGGCCGATGTATGAGGAACGATGGAAAGGAGGTGTTTGAAGGATAAAAAATAAATTACTAATGTGCATATAACTAAAAGTATGAATTAAAAAGGAGGAGTGAAATGAAGAAGTTTTTAGCTGCGTTAATAGTAATAACACTAATTTTTTCTGCAAGTCTTGCTGTATTTGCTCAGGAAGAAGAATCGTTAATAGGGCAATCAAATCAGGCAACCAGGGAGTTACTCTTTATGCCGACATGGCTGCCGGCACCGGTTATTGCGCCGTTTGTATCAATCCCATGGAAGCTGTTTACATGGAGAGCTAAACCAGAGGATTATCCTCTAAAGCCTAATCTTTATCGTGAAAAAGATAAAAAGACTATATTTGAGGTTCTTATAGCTACTCCTATAATAGCTGCAGAATCACTTGTTACAGGTCTTGTGTGGGGCGTTCCGCTTGGCATATGGGAGATGATAAGATGGGGAAAACCAGGATATTTTGGACGCACTATCCAGGTTGCACACAATAGGTGCTATGAGTTTCATATAAGATATCTGAATCAAGCAGGATACTAAACATATGTCTGCAAAGATTATAGATGGTAAGGCGATTGCTGCCGAGATGCAAGAGGAGATGAAGATTGAGGTGGGGAGCCTTAAAGACAAATATAATCTAATTCCCGGGCTTGCTGTTGTGCTTGTAGGGGAGAATCCAGCTTCAAGGGTTTATGTGAGTATGAAAAAAAAGGCATGTGCAAGGTTGGAGATATACTCTGAGGAGCATAAACTGCCGCGGGAAACTCCGGAACAAGACCTGCTGGAACTTATTAATAAGCTCAATGCAAATGAGAAGGTTCATGGCATTCTTGTTCAGCTTCCCCTGCCGGACCATATTGATGAAGATAAGGTTCTTAACGCTATTGATCCATCAAAGGATGTTGACGGCTTTCATCCGGTAAATGTGGGCAATCTTGTTATTGGCAAGCCTTCCTTTCTGCCATGCACTCCATATGGCATTCAGCAGCTTCTTCTTAAAAGCGGTATTCAGATTGAAGGAAAACATGTAGTTGTAGTTGGCAGGAGTAATATTGTGGGAAAACCTGTTGCCCTAATCTTGCTTCAAAAAGCGCAAGGGGCTAATGCAACAGTCACCGTATGCCATTCACGAAGCGGGGACTTGTCTTACTATACAAAACAGGCGGATATATTGATTGCTGCTATTGGAAAAGCGGAAATGATAAAAAAGCATATGGTTAAACAGGACGCAGTGGTTATAGATGTGGGAGTTAATCGGGTTGATGATCCAAGCTCAGAAAGGGGATACAAACTTGTTGGGGATGTGGATTTCGAGGAAGTAAAAGAAGTAGCGAGCGCTATTACACCCGTTCCAGGCGGCGTTGGGCCTATGACAATTACAATGCTTATGCATAATACCATAAAAGCTGCGAGAATGCAGAGATCGATAAAATGATAGTTGCTGATAGAAAGCCTATTCAAGAAATTCTTGATATGCTTGAAGATTGTGAGAAGCTGCTTATTGTTGGCTGTAACGCTTGTGTAGCCATTTGTATGGCAGGTGGAGAAAAAGAGGTTTCTGAACTAGCTTCTTTAATCAAAATAGCAAAAAAAAAACAAGGTAAGACCATAGAAATTACAGAACAGGTTACAGAACGTCAGTGTGAAGAAGAGTTTGTTAAAGAAATAGAGAGCGAAATTAAAGCACATGATAAAATTCTTTCCATGGCTTGTGGAGTAGGAGTGCAGCTTATTGGAAAGATGTATGAAGAAAAACCAGTTTATCCTGCACTTAATACAAAGTTTATGGGTTTGCCTGAGGAGCAGGGACAATGGACTGAAACATGTGCTGGATGTGGAGACTGCAAGTTGGCAGATTTTGGCGGCATATGCCCTATTGCCCGATGTTCAAAGAGCCTGCTTAATGGTCCATGCGGAGGATCAGTAGATGGTAAATGCGAGGTAGATCCGGATAATATTGATTGTGCATGGCAATTAATCTATGACAGAATGAAACTCATTGGACAACTTGATAAACTTCTAAAAATAGAGCCTGCAAAAAGCTGGAAGACCTCAAGAGACGGAGGTCCCAGAAAAGTCATAAGGCAGGATGTAAGAGAATGATAGTTTATGAAATCAGGAAGTAATCTTGAGACTGTTTTAAATTCAGGCAAGTTCGCTATTACTGCAGAATTAGGGCCTCCTAAAAGCGCAAATAAAGAGTTTGTTATAAAACGGGCGCAGATATTAAAAAACTATGTAGACGCAGCAAACCTTACTGACAATCAAACCGCAATAGTCAGAATGTCCAGTATAGCCGCAGCTAGAATAATTTTAGATGAGGATGTTGAGCCTGTAATTCAGATAACCTGTCGGGATCGCAACAGGATTGCTATACAGAGTGATGTTCTTGGCGCAGCTGCATTAGGGGTGAAAAATATTCTCTGTATTACTGGCGATCATCAGTGTTTTGGAAACCATCCCGATTCAAAAAATGTGTTTGATATAGATTCCATACAGCTTGTAAGTCTCTTGAAGATGATGAGGGATGAACAAAAGGTCTTAGGCGGTGATGCGATAAAAACGCCTCCCCAAATCTTTATAGGCGCAGCAGCAAATCCTTTTGCAGATCCTCTGGAATTCAGAGTTATAAGACTTGAGAAAAAAATAAAAGCTGGAGCGGATTTTATTCAAACACAGTGTATATTTGATATGAACAGGTTTTCTGAATGGATGAAAATAGTGGAGGATAAAGGCTTAGACAAGAAGACGCACATTCTCGCGGGCGTTACCCCCATTAAATCATATAATATGGCGAAACATATGGCTGAAAACGTATCAGGGATTAGTGTGCCTCAGGAAATCTTGAAGCGTATAGAGAGCGCTAATGACCCTAAGGAGGAAGGTATAAATATATGTATTGAAACAATAGAAGAGCTGAGAAAAATAAAAGGCATTCATGGTATTCATATAATGGCAGTTCAATGGGAAGAAGTAGTGCCCGAGATCGTAAAAAGAGTCGGATTATTTCCAAGACCACAAATATAATTTTGAATTTTTGATTATGAATTTTAAATTAAGGGAAGAAAGGGCAAGTGAAAGATAAAATTAGTTCGGATGAACTTGATAAAAACTTTAAATATGAGGTAGGTGCACAGCCAGGCGGAGAAAATATTAAAAAATGCTTTTCCTGCGGCACATGCACTGCAGGATGTCCTGTGAGTGAAGTAGATGAGGAGTTCAATCCAAGAAAAATTATTCGCATGGTACTGCTTGGCATGAAGAAAGAGGTACTCTCCTCTAAAGTAATCTGGTATTGCTGTAGCTGTTATACATGCTACGCGCAATGCCCGCAGAATGTTAAATTTACAGATATTATGGCAGCGCTCAGGTACCTAGCAATAAAGGAAGGTCATGTTAGGAAGGATTTTTTAGATAAGGTGTATAACATTGATAATCTGGCACAAAAAATAAGACTTGATATTATTAAGTGTCTTACAAAAGAACAACCAGTTGATAAAGCAGGAGAGAATATAACAGCTAAAGTCAAAGAGTTCATAAAATCTCAGGGGTAAAAAAACATGCCATTGCAGGTCATTATAAATTTCTTTTTGTTAGTAACATTAATTGCAATGATTGTAATAAATATATTCCTTTTATTGAAAAAGCGGGAGAATATTACAGAAACAAAATATCACGGTGTGCTTGAGAAACTTAATAAGGATCTTCAAGAACATGTTGATGAGCTTTCCAGTAAGGTTAAGCAGCTATCAGCAATACAAAGCATAAGCAGCGTTTTTGTATCATCAGGAAATCTTGAACAAATTCTGAGTAAGGTTATTAATGTGGTAACAAAGGCACTTGATTGCAAAGTAGGAAGCATAATGATTTTTAATAAGGATAAAAACCTATTGAGCATAAAAGCGGCTGTTGGTTTAGGGGATGAAATAATAGAGAGTACCAGAATAAAACTGGGAGAAGAAAAAGAAATCTCTGGATGGGTGGCGCAGGAAAGGCAGCCTTTGCTTATAGAAGATATTGAAAAATCAAGATTTTCAGGAACAAATAATCCTATATACAAGGGAAAATCTCTATTATCCGTTCCTATGATTTCAAAAGGAGAGCTGCTTGGAGTTATAAACTGCACAAATAAAAAAAACGGCGAATCATTCACTCAGGATGAATTAGATTCTTTGATAGCTATTGCGAGTCAATCCGCTATATTGGTTGAAAATGTTCGCGCATATCACAATATTACCACGAAAGCCAAAGAACACGCCACTCTATGCAGTGTTAGTGAAAAAATCAACCTTTCACTTAATCTGCAGGAGACACTGGATTACATTGCAAAAATGGCAACAGAGATAACAAATACTGAGTCATGTTCTTTGAGACTGCTGGATGATGAGGACAAGAACAAGCTTCTGATTCGTGCCGGGCACAATCTGAGTGATGGGTATATGAGAAAAGGACCGTTGGAAATGGGAGAAGGTGTTGGAGGTTATGTTGCAGAGCATGCGGAGCCAGTTGCAATAGGCGATATTCGAAAAGACAAAAGGGTAGATTATAATGAATTTCTAAAAAAGGAAGGATTGATCGCCTTACTTTCTGTCCCAATAAAATCTAAGATTCGAGTGATAGGATTGATCAGTGTTTACAAAAAATCCCCACATGAATTTGAGCAGAATGATATTGATTTATTGAGTGCGTTTGCAAATCATGTTTCGGTTGCCATAGAGAATGCCAAGCTTTACGATACCATTAAGAAAAATTATTTAGAAACAATAGAAACCCTTGCTCTTACGATTGAGGCAAGAGATCTATACACTCGCGGCCATTCAGAACGTGTTACAAATTATGCTATTGGCATAGCAAAGGAACTCAAGGTAGAAGAGGGACTATTAAAAATTATTAGATATGCAGGGCGGTTGCATGATATTGGAAAGATTGCTATCCCGGACGGAATATTAAACAAGCCAGACAAATTAACCACTGCAGAGTTTGCAGAGATTAAGACACATCCAACAAAAGGAGCAGAACTCGTAGAACCGCTGGAGTTCCTCAGAAATACAGTTCCAATGATAAAACATCATCACGAACGTTTTGACGGCAGGGGTTACCCTGATGGTCTTGAAAAAATGAACATACCGCTTATTGCAAGAATTCTGGCAGTTGCAGATTCCTTTGACGCAATGACATCCAGAAGACCCTACAGACAGAAACCAATGAATGAAGATCAAGCTATTGAGGAACTCAAGAAGAATAAAGGAACACAATTCGATCCAGAAGCAGTAGACGCTTTCATAAAGGTAATTAAGCGGAGATAATATACTAAAAAGATTTTATAAAAAATATGCCAATTTAGGGAGCATAGCCGAAGTAAGGTGAGATTTCAGCCAAAGGAGGATATGCGATGAGGTTAAAGATATTAATGAAAAAATACATGATTAGTACTGTTGTATGGTTCATGCTGGTTTTATTTTGTTCATACATATCTGCTGAGCATGTAGACCCCTCTCCAATAGAAGGTAGATTTTCAATTTGGGGTGGTTTACCTGAAAATGCTCGAACGACGAAGAAAAAGATTAATGAGCTTACTTATGTTGAACTTTCAGAAAAAATTCCTAGGCAGTTGAGCTTGGATGAGGCTTTTTCCTATTGGTTGATTTGGCCAGTAGATGACTGGTCTTTAGTGGCTCCATTCGTTAAGCGGGCTACACATTTCGAAATGAGGGCAACAATACCAATAGGAACATTCCATTTGGGCGTTAAAGCAAATATCAGGGCAAAATGTGTTGAAAGGAAAGAAGAGGGGTTATTAACTTTACTTTGGTTTGATCCCGGGGAAAAAGGAGCTTTGGAATATCCTCTACCTGAAGTGTTTAAGGTTGCAGTGAAAAAAGGGATTCTTACGGCGATGCAAAAAGAGACCTTGGATGATTTACAAAAATTTTTCGAACAGCAGCGGTATCCGAAGCTGTTGCGAGAATGGGAGGATTTCACGGAAGGAACATATGTGATGTATACAAGACAAAATTTTTTCAATGCATTGACATGTCTTTATGATTTGATGCCGGGAATGGCATCCGACACACTTATGCCTGAGAACTTTTTTGACAGCAATCAGCGTATTCAATTGAGGAGCTATGGTCACGCAATTTTAGGAAAATGTCTTTTTACATTTACCGCCAACAAATTTTCTATGCAGATCAAGAATTGCCCGCTATCACAACTGGTTGATAGGTGGAATGGCGGGCTATTTGCAATAACGTCGGATATTAATAAGCAGCAACCTAAACTTAAGGTGGATGGAAAGCGACAACATGAGGAAGTTGATATAATTTTAAATGTTGAGGGAACATCTTTTGAAGAAGCATATAAAATCACTTTGGGAGTTTTACTTGGCATTCAAGGTGTTCAACTTGATGCTCGATGTCTAACAGCCATTCACCCAAATCGCCTTCGTCGGCTTCATATGCACGCGAGACGTTAAATGAGATTTTGTTCCGCAGATGGGTGACGATAATGAAAACAGTTGAAATCTTAACATTAGTAATCGTATTTATGCTTATTCGAGTACCCTTGGGATGCAGTGAGATAAAAACGCATGGAGTAGAAAGAATAGATAATGTTAATAATGAGAAGGTGAAAGAATTTTTAAGTCGAGATATTATCCTTCTCTCTCCTTCGGAGAAAGGAGTTCATATTATTATTGATGGTAGAATCAATGTATGGGGAGGCGGCTGGCAAATGGATTCTGTACTGCAAAGAGGGGAGACATTTAATTCTCACTTAGATCATCATGCCAACTCTAAATATACTATTTCAAAAATTGAGGACAGCGAAATACAAATTAAATATCATAATGAATTTGATCATCGTTCATTCGGTTCTAATCTTATAACAAGAGAAGAGGGAAACCTTAAATTAAAGTACACTCCACAGTGGATCCAAACTGTTTATTATGGAGATGTTGAGGAGATGAAGTTATTACTTAGGCAAGGGTTAAATGTCAATATAAAAGATGCTTTCGATAGAACACCGTTGATGATAGCAGCATTTTATGGACATTTAGAAATGGTTAAATTGTTTATTGAGAACGGGGCAGATGTTAATGCACAACAAAAAGAAGGTCTTACGGCATTGATGCTGGCTGTAAATTACTACTCGCAGCATCCCAAAATAGTTAAATTACTCATTGAAAATGAAGCCAAGATCGATATTGTTGATAAAAATGGCAATAACGTTTTGTATTATGCCATAAAATATTTTGATACATTTGAACTATTACTTGATAATATATTATTTATCGACCCTAAAGAACTTGAGGAATTGTTGAGAGTTGCGGTAGTGGAGGGGTATTCAGATGTAGTAAGATTGCTTATTGATAGAGGAGTGAATGTTAATGCGACAGTGCGAGGTCAGTCAATATTGAAATGGGCATGCTTTTATCCCAATAAACCAAATACAGAAGTAATAAAGATGTTAAAGACAGTAGGTGCATGTGAATAATCTCGGTTCTGGGCGAGGAGTGCAGGTGACGAGGCGCTCTTTTTGTCATTCTCCGACTTGATCGGAGAATCCAGTGCCTTTATAGATCTTCCTGTCAAGCAGGAAGATGACAGCAAGAGGACAATATATCTTAATATTGAAGTCCAAACTGACTACAATTGTATTAATAAGTGCCTACAAGATTTATGGATATTTTTAATTGGTAATGGTAATGAGTTATCAAGAATTAGTTAAAAAACCTGTAGCTTCAGTAATGGTGGTTGGTGCAGGAATCGGGGGCATACAGGCATCTTTAGACCTGGCTGAGTCAGGGTTTAAGGTTTATCTTGTGGAATCGTCGCCGACAATTGGCGGAGTAATGGCTCAGCTTGATAAAACCTTCCCTACCAATGATTGCTCTATGTGCATAATGTCCCCAAAACTGGTTGAGTGCGGCAGGCATCTAAATATAGAGAATATCACATATTCAGAGATAGAAGATATTTCTGGTCAAGCTGGCAATTTTATAGTATGCATCAAGAGAAAATCCAGATTTATAGATACAACAAAATGTACTGGGTGCGCTGAATGTGAAGATGTATGTCCTGTAAAAGTTCCTGATGAGTTCAACCAGGAATTAATATCCCGTAAAGCTATTTACAGACCATTTCCACAGGCATATCCAAATGCGTATACAATTGAGAAGAATGATATTTCCCCATGCAGACTTGCCTGTCCTGCAGGGGTTAATCCGCATGGATATGTTGCGCTTATTTCTGCAGGCAAGTATAAAGAAGCCCTTGATCTTGTGAGAGAGAGGATTGCATTTGCTGCAGTATGTGGCAGAGTTTGCCATCATCCATGTGAAGCACAATGTAAAAGAGGAGAATATGATCAGCCAATTGCTATAAGATCTCTAAAACGCTTCCTTGCGGATTGGGAAGGGAAAAATAGGATTAAGGATTTAGGATTAAGGATTAAGGAAAAGCAACGAAGAAAGAAGGAAAAAGTTGCAATTATTGGTTCTGGACCAGCTGGCTTGAGCTGTGCTTATGATCTAGCACGAGAAGGATATCCTGTTACAGTATTTGAAGCATTGCCTGTTGCAGGTGGAATGCTTGCAGTAGGCATACCTGAATATCGCCTACCTAAAAATATATTAAACAAAGAAATTAGAATGATTCAGGACCTGGGCGTTGAGATAAAAACAAATATCTGCATAGGAGATAAAATCAGTTTTAGCGACTTAAAAAACAAAATGGGATATAAAGCTGTGTTCATTGCAGCAGGTGCTCATAAGGGGCTTAAGCTGGGTATTCCCGGTGAAGGGATGCGAGGCGTATTGGATTGCGTGGCATTTTTGAGAGAGGCAAATCTAGGCAAGCTCAAGCAAGTTAAAGGGAAAGTTGCCGTTATAGGAGGAGGAAATGCAGCTGTGGATTCTGCCAGAACTGCCCTGAGACTGGGAGCCAGTAAAGTGACGATCATATACAGGCGTACCAGAGTAGAAATGCCTGCAGATGAGGAGGAGATAAGAGCAGCAGAGAAAGAAGGAATTGATATTATCTATTTAGCTGCGCCATTGAGAATAGTTGGAGAAAGGGGCGAAGCTCGCAAGGTTGTTTGTCAAAAAATGAAGCTTGGTGAACCTGATGACAGCGGAAGAAGAAGGCCAGTTCCAGTGCCGAAAACTGATTTTGCTATTGAGATAGATATGCTTATACCTGCTATAAGCCAATCTCCTGACTTATCTTTTATCTCAGGAGACCATGGCATAGTTATCAGTAAATGGAATACAATTGATGCTGATGCTGACACCTGCCAGACCGCTAAAGGAGGCATATTCGCAGGCGGAGATGTTACCAGCGGACCAGGCACGGTTATAGAGGCAATTGCAGCTGGGAAGAAAGCAGCTGTGTCAATAATGGGGTATTTACAGGGGGCAAAATTAACGTACAAAACAGTTCATGGTAATCCGAGCGAGCCGGATGTTGGAGATTATATTGCGCTTGAAAACAGAGTGAGAATGCCAGAGCTTAATATTAAACCAAGGATTAAAAATTTCTCTGAAGTTGAGCTTGGATTTTCAGAAGAAGACGCAAAGAGAGAAGCGGAAAGATGTCTCAATTGCGGAATTTGTTCCGGGTGCGGTGAATGCGAAAAGACGTGTCAGGCAAATGCAATAGACCATAACATGAAAGATGAATTTGCACATATAAATATTGGCTCAATAATTCTTGCGCCGGGCTTTGAGGAATTTAATCCGCAATTGAAATATGATTATGGATATAGCAGATTTAAAAATGTAATAAGCAGTATTCAATTTGAGAGAATTTTATCTGCTTCAGGGCCTTACGAAGGGCATCTATTAAGACCTTCTGACAGGAAACCGCCAAGAAGAATTGCTTTTCTCCAATGCGTTGGTTCAAGAGATGTTGACTGCAAAGCTGGATACTGCTCTTCAGTATGTTGTATGTATGCTATAAAAGAAGCAATTATAGCAAAGGAACACAGCAGGGAGAAACTGGATATTGGTATTTTCTTCATGGATATGAGGGCGTATGGCAAGGACTTTGACAAATATTATGAAAGAGCAAAAGCTGAATATGGCGTAAGATTTATAAGATCAAGAGTTTCAGAAGCAGTTGAAAATAAAAACACAGGTAATATTACATTAAGATATGTCAATGAAGAGGGAAATATATTCTTTGAGGAATTTGATCTTGTTGTTCTTTCAGTAGGGCTCAAGCCTTCTAAAAAGATTTCCAATCTTGCAAGAAAAACCGGCATTAAGCTTAATCAATATAATTTTTGTGATACAAGGGACTTTCTTCCCCTGCATACCTCTAAACCTGGAGTATTTGTATGCGGCGCTTTTAGCGGGCCAAAGGACATTCCTGAAACTGTAATGGGAGCGAGCGGAGCTGCTGCCGCTGCTGCTGAGCCGTTATTTAGTGTGCGTGGTGCATTAGTAAAAGAGAAAGCATATCCAAAAGAGCTTGATATTCGTGGACAGGGACCCAGAATAGGTGTTTTTGTATGCCATTGTGGTATTAATATTGGCGGTGTGGTGGATGTTAAAGAGGTTGTTGAATATGCAAAAACACTTTCAAATGTTGTGTATGCTGATGAGAATTTATATACATGCTCCCAGGATACTCAACAAATAATTAAGGATAAGATTAAGGAGCATGGCTTAAACAGGGTAATCGTTGCTTCCTGTTCTCCGAGAACACACGAGGCTCTATTTCAGGAGACAATTAAAGAAGCCGGGCTGAATCCTTATTTATTTGAAATGGGGAATATCAGGGATCAATGTTCATGGGTACATATGAAGCAGCCCAGAGAGGCTACAGACAAAGCAAAGGATTTGGTTAAAATGATTGTAGCAAAATCGCGCTTTAAACGTCCTCTTGAAAGAATTCCCTCAGATATAGCGCAGCAGGCTCTTGTTATTGGCGGGGGTGTAGCCGGCATGACTACTGCGCTGTCAATAGCGAACAATGGATTCCAAACACATCTTATTGAAAAAGAAGCTGAACTTGGAGGAAATCTGAGAAATATCTATTTTGATATAAACGGACAAGAAATCAGGAACAAATTTGAAAACCTGAGAAAACAAGTTCAGAATAATAAGTATATAAAAGTCTACTTCAACTCACATGTTGAAGAAATTGAAGGATATGTAGGGAATTTTAATTCAAAAATTAAAGCGCAAAACTCAAAACCAGTTGAGGTTAAGCATGGAGTTGTTATTGTTGCGACAGGAGCAGAGGAATATAAGCCAAAAGAATATCTGTATGGAAGAGATAAACGAATTGTTACACAAAAGGAATTGGAACATATGATATCCTGTTCCAATATTAACCTGGATGCCAAGCAGTCTATTGTAATGATTCAGTGTGTTGGCTCAAGAGATGACAAGAGACCTTATTGCAGTAGAGTCTGTTGCCAGCAGGCAATAAAGAACGCACTCCTATTAAAGAAAATAAATCCTGAGATTGAGATTTATATTCTGTACAGGGACATGAGAACATACGGGTTCTATGAAGACGCATACAGAGAAGCAAGGGATAGAGGGGTGATTTTTTTAAGATACAACGATGATGAGAAACCGGATGTTAAACTGGATAATAAAAAGAAATTGATTATTTCTGTTGAAGATATAATCGTTGGAAAGCAGCTGAATTTAGATACAGATTTATTGGTTTTGAGTGCAGGAATTATACCTAATCCTGAAAATATAGAGCTTTCACAAATGATGAAAGTGCCGTTAAATGAGGACAGGTTCTTTCTTGAAGCGCATATGAAACTCCGTCCTGTTGATTTTTCAACTGAAGGTGTTTTTATGTGCGGTCTTGCTCATGGGCCAAAAAATATAAGGGAAAGTATTATTCAGGCATATGCAGCAGCAGGGAGAGCATGCACTGTTCTGGCTAAAAAACAGATTTTTGCAGAGGGCACTATTTCTGTTGTTGATGAAACTAAGTGCGACGGCTGCGGATTATGCGTTGAAGTATGCGCTTATAAGGCAATAGAGATTGATGAGGAGCGCAGTATTGCTGTTGTAAATTCTACCTTATGTAAAGGATGTGGAGCATGTTCTGCATCATGCAGACCAAACGCAATAACCGTTAGTGGTTTTACAGATGAACAAATTCTTGCGCAGATTGACGCGTTGTAGGAGATAATGGGATGAGTAAACTCAAAATTAGCAACTGGCAGCCAAAGATAATTGCTTTTCTATGTAATTGGTGTTCATACGCTGGAGCTGATCTGGCTGGAATAAGCAGACTGCAGTATCCACCAAATGTGCGAATTATTCGTGTACCGTGCTCAGGAAGAATGAATCCTTTGTATATAATCAGATCTCTTCAGCGTGGAGTTGACGGGGTCTTGGTTTCAGGCTGTCATCCGGGAGATTGCCATTATCTAACGGGTAATTATCATGCTAGAAGAAAATTTGCCATCATAAACAGCTTGCTTCAGTATGTTGGCATTGAACCGGGAAGAATACATTTCTCATGGGTGTCCGCTTCTGAAGGCGGCAAGTTTGCGGAAGTTATAAAACAAGTTACCGAGGATGTTAAAAAACTAGGCCCTGCAAAAAAAATGGTGAAGAAGATATGAAAGCTAAAAAGATACAAGAGATTGCTAAAAAACTCCTGAGAGAAAAGAAGGTAGATGTTGTTATTGGATTTGAAAAGGGGACACTCCCTTTGTGTGCAACACCGTGTTTTATAAAAACACCTGATCAGGTGGATAGACTTATATGGAACTCGTTCTGTGGAAATAATCTGGCAAATTATCTGCCAAAGCGCAAGGATAAAATTGCAATTGTAGCTAAAGGGTGTGATTCAAGATCCATAGTAGTTCTTATTCAGGAAAATCAGATAAAACGGGAGCAGTTATACATTATTGGCGTACCATGCGAAGGAATGACCGATAAGAACAATGTGCTTCATGATTACTGCCTTATATGCGAACATAAGAATCCCGTGATATATGACGTGCTTGTTGGAAATAAAGTTGTAGAAAACAAGGCACAAAGACACAAAGGCACAAAGTGGCAAAAAATTGAAGATTTTGGAAAAAAAGCTTCTTCTGATAAATGGCAATATCTTGAATCAGAATTATCAAAATGCATAAGATGCAATGCGTGCAGAAATGCATGTCCAACCTGTTATTGCAAAGAGTGTTTTATTGATCAGGAAAAACCAAGATGGGTTGGCACAACTAATAATCTCTCTGATATTATTTTCTTTCATCTTGGACGTATTTTCCATCAGGCAGGAAGATGTACGGATTGCGGAGCATGTGTAAGAGCCTGTCCAATGAATATAGACTTGAGGCAGTTCACACAGAAGATTACAAAGGACGGGGAAACACTTTTTGACTATGAAACAGGACTTGATATAGATATTAAACCTCCGTTTGCAACATTTAAAGAAGATGATACGCAGGATTTTATAAAATGAAGAGCAAGATATTAGCAAAAAAGGATTTGTCAAAATTTATCAGTAAGCTTGTTAAAGAGTACGATGTCTTTGCCCCTGTAAAGAAAGAGGAAGGTATCCTTTTCTCGAAGATTGATAAAGTAGATGATATATGCCTTTCCTATTCAAATACAAAAAATTCTGTGAAGGAATTTTTACTTCCTCAATCAGAGGAGCTTTTCAGGTTTGTTAAAAAGGGAAACAGTAATGAGATTACAGATCTAAAGGAAAGAAAGAGAAAAAGTCTCCTATTTGGGGTTCGCCCTTGTGACGGGAAGGCCATTGCTATGCTGGATAAGGTATTTTTTGAGAATATACCTGATTCATATTACAAAAGCAGGCGAAAAAACACTATCATTATAGGTATGGCGTGTAATGAACTCGATCAAACATGTTTTTGCACATCTGTTGGAGGAGGTCCTTTTTCAATTGAAGGACTTGACGCTCTGTTTGTTGAACTAAAAGAAAAGTATTTCATTATCCCTGTAACAAAACAAAGTGAAAAACTCTTTGCGCATCTTGATACTGCTTCTCAGAAGGATATCAATGAAGCAGAGGAACTTAAAAAGAATGCATTAAAAGGGCTATGCCCTGTTTTTGAAATAAAAGATATAAATAAAAAATTGCATGGAATGTTTGACTCTCCAATCTGGGAAGAAATTCACGAGAAATGCATAAAATGCGGTATATGTACATATCTGTGTCCGGCTTGTTATTGTTTTGATATTCAGGACGAAACTATAGGAGAGAAAGGTTGTAGGGTGAGGAATTGGGATTCGTGTATGTTCCCGAAATTTACATTACATGTCTCAGGTCATAATCCCAGAGCAACGCAGAAGGAAAGATGGCGGCAGAGAATCATGCATAAATTTGATTATTTAAAGACAAATGTAGGCGGCTATGGATGCACAGGCTGTGGAAGATGCGTGGAGTACTGTCCTGTTAATCTGGATATTCGAAAAGTACTAAAAGATATACTGGAGTCGAAATGAATAATCCCTATTTGCCTATACCTATGATAATTAAAAACATAGTAGATGAAACAACAGCTAAGGATATAAAAACATTTGAGCTTGCATTTACAAACAAGGAAGATGAGAAAAGTTTTTCGTATTTACCGGGCCAATTTGCAGAGGTGTCTGTTTTGGGTGCTGGAGAAGCGCCAATAGGAATAGCATCATCTCCAACAGAGAAGGGGATTTTAAAGTTCACTGTTAAGTGGTATCCAAAAGGAGTCCTAACAAGTGCTCTTCATAACCTGTTCATAGGGGATAGAATTGGAATTCGCGGCCCTTTTGGCAATAGTTTTCAGTCAAAGAATATTATAGGTAAAAGTGTCGTGGTTATAGGAGGCGGTTTTGCTTTTACAACTCTGCGTTCCTTAACTACATATATGATTCATCACAATAACAGAAGCAAGTTCAAAAATATTACAGTCATCTATGGGGCAAGGAGTCCAGACGACTTAATTTATAAAAAAGAGTTGGAAGAGTGGAGTAAGAAAAAAGACATAACATTATATGTTACTGTCGATAAAGGAGATATAGACTGGAAGGGAAGAGAAGGATTTGTCCCAACTGTTGTGGGAGAAGTTCGGCCTTCTTCTCAAAACGCAGTAGCAATAGTATGCGGCCCGCCTGTAATGATAAAATTTACGATCCCAAAACTTACAGAATTAGGATTCTCTCCTGAGAATATATTAAACTCACTTGAAATGAGAATGAAGTGCGGTATAGGAAAGTGCGGTAGATGTAATATAGGCAACAAATACGTCTGCAAAGATGGCCCTATCTTTTCTCTTGCTGAATTAAGTGATATGCCTAAGGAGTATTAACTATATTAGTAGCGGTGCAGGGATTCGAACCCCGGACATAGAGATTATGATTCTCCCGCTCTAACCAGCTGAGCTACACCGCCGATTATCGTTCACAGAGTATTTGTGATTATAGGTAAGATGAAAAATCCTGTCAAGTTTGATTTTGAGCAGCACTTACTCTATAATAAATTTACAAAATAGGGGATTTTTTATGAAGGTTCTGGTTATCGGTAGTGGTGGACGTGAGCATACTCTTGCATGGAAGATTGCTCAGAGTCTAAGAGTTTCTAAAATCTACTGCGCTCCGGGAAATGCTGGTACCAGTCAGAAGGCAGAATGTATTCCGATAAAAGCTGAGAATATTTCTGAACTTATCCGTTTTGCAGAAGAGAACGAAATTGATTTAACTGTGGTTGGCCCTGAAGCACCCCTTACAAAGGGTATAGTTGATGAATTTGAAAAAAGAAATTTAAGAGTCTTTGGACCGTCAAAGGATGCTTCTCAGCTTGAAGGAAGTAAGGTCTTTGCAAAAGAAATAATGCTTGAAGCAGGAGTTCCAACAGGTAAGTGCGAAATATTCGAAGATTCAGATAAAGCCACACAGTACATAAAATCGCAGCCTGTTCCCATTGTTGTAAAAGCTGACGGACTTGCTGCTGGGAAAGGCGTAGTTGTTGCAAAAACAAAGGAAGAAGCATTAGAAGCAGTTGAGCTGATAATGGTTAAAAGGGCATTTGGAAAAGCTGGAGATAGAATTATGATTGAGGAATGCTTAGTTGGAGAAGAGGCGTCAATACTTGCATTCTGTGATGGAGAGAATTTTATTCCAATGGTCACGTCTCAGGATCATAAAGCAATCTATGACGGAGATAAGGGGCCAAACACAGGAGGAATGGGAGCATATTCCCCTGCTCCGGTTATTAATGAAGAGATGATGAAGACAATATCCTCGCAGGTCTTTCAACCCATAATAAATAAGATGGGAAAAAAAGGAATGTCATATAAAGGCGTTCTTTACGCAGGGCTCATGATTACAGAGAGCGGACTGAAAGTCCTTGAGTTTAATGTGAGATTCGGAGATCCTGAGACACAGGTAATACTGCCAAGACTAAAAACAGACTTAATTGATGTTATGGAATCCTGTATAGATGGAAAGCTGAATGAAGCAAGTATTGAGTGGAGAAATGAGACGGCAGTATGTGTTGTGATAGCATCAGGAGGTTATCCGGGCGCATATAAAAAAGGAGAAGTAATAACAGGTATTAAACAAGCTGAGGAATTACAGGATGTAATTGTATTTCACGCAGGCACAGCCTTAGCAGGAGTAGATATTACAACCTCTGGCGGAAGGGTTCTTGGCGTAACAGCTCTTGGTGCTAATATTGAACAGGCTATTGATAAGGCGTATAAAGCAGTTGGAGAAATACATTTTAACAAGATGTATTTTAGGAGTGATATTGCAGATAAGGCACTGAAGTATTTATAAGAGAGGAGACAAAACATGGCTAAACCACAAGTGGGAATTGTAATTGGAAGTATATCAGATAAAGAGTGTATAACGGAGACATGTAAGATATTGGATTTTTTTGATATTAAATATGAATTAACAATATGTTCTGCGCATCGTACTCCTGCTAAAGCGGCAGAGTACGCAAAAAATGCTGCAAAGAAGGGGCTGGAAATAATAATAGCGGGAGCAGGCGCAGCAGCGCATCTCGGTGGAGTTATAGCTTCGCATACCCTTCTTCCTGTAATTGGAGTTCCAATCCCGTCTTCTGAACTAAAAGGCGTAGATGCTCTGTATTCAACAGTGCAAATGCCGGGTGGAATTCCAGTTGCCACTATGGCTATTGGCAAGAGCGGAGCAAAGAATGCAGGTATACTGGCTGCGGAAATATTGGCTCTAAAAACTCCTTCTCTTACAAAGAAGCTTAAAGAGTATAGAAAGGAGCTTGCTGATAAAGTTGAGAAGGATAATGAAAAGCTAAGAAGTTTCTAAGAATTTTTGCAATTCATCTATATTAAGACAGTTTATAACATCTTGTTTTTCGAGCCAGCCCCGTCTGGCGACTCCAATGCCAAATTTGGCGAAATCTAGTTGTAAAATACTATGAGCATCTGTATTAATTGCGAATTTAGCGCCTTTTTCTTTTGCTTCTTGAAGATAGACATCAGCTAGATCCATGCGTTCAGGAAAGGCATTTATTTCAAGTGCAGTTTCTGTATCTCCCGCGGCTTTTAGAATTGCGGGAATATCTATTTTATACCCTTCCCTTTTCCCAAGTAAGCGGCCAGTAGGATGGGCAATAATATCAACATTTCTGTTTTCCATAGCTTTTATAATTCTGGCTGTATTTACCTTTTCATCCTGGGAGAATCCAGTATGTATTGCGCCAATTACAACATTCAGGCTTTCCAATATATCATCGCTGAAATCAAGTTCTCCATTGATATGTATCTCCAGCTCAATACCTGATAATATCTGAAAGTTCTTATATTTATTATTTAATTCATCAATCTCCTTTTGTCGTTCTATGAGCTCTCCTTCGTGTAGCCCTCCTGCAATCTTCAGACTTTTGGAATGGTCACATATCGCTATATACTTATATCCTCTTTTTATTGCAGCTTCTGCCATTTCTTCTATAGAATTTGTTCCATCACTCCAGTTTGAGTGAATATGTAAATCTCCTCGCAAGTTATCAATTTCTATTAATTTTGGGAGTGTCCCTGAAAGTCCTGCCTCAATTTCTCCGCGATCCTCTCTTATCTCAGGACAGATATAAGGCATGCCAATACTTTTAAAGACATCAATCTCCTCTCTTCCAGCGATTTTCTTATCTTCTAGAGCACGTTTAAAAACACCATATTCATTAATTTTAAGCCCCTTTTTAATACCTAATTCTCTTATTCTTATGTTGTGAGCCTTTGACCCTGTAAAATAATGAAGCGCCGCGCCAAAGGAATCTGTTTCGACAACTCGTATATCTACCTGTCTTCCACCCTCAATTCTAACACTTGAACGTGTGCTTCCTTTTGCCAGTATTTGCTTAACCTGAGGCAATGTTGTAAAAGCATCCATAACCTTCTCTGAGTTTTTAGAGGCGACCAATATATCGATATCTCCTATTGTCTCCCGCTGTCTGCGTAAGCTGCCTGCAATACTGATTTTATCTACAGCTCTTAGCTTTTTAAGCTGGTTAATTATCTCCTGTGCAATTACCTCTGCCTCATATATGGGAATTCTTTCCTTAGTCTCCCGTAAGATTTTAATTCCACGGATAATATTTTCTTCCTTTTTCTCTCCCATTCCCGAGAACTTTGCCAGTTTATGATCTTTAGCTGCTTTCTCAAGCTCTTCAACACTTGTTATACCCAGTTCCTTGTAGATAAGAGCAACTGTTTTAGGCCCAACACTTGATATATTCAACATCTCCAGTAATCCGGAAGGCACACTTTTCTTAATTGTCTCATATTCAGCAAGTTTTCCTGTTTGCACAAGCTCTGATATTTTTCCAGCAATTCCCTCTCCAATGCCCGGTATGTTTGGCAACTTGCCATTAGTATAGATATCTTTAATAGATTGAGATAGTTCTTCGATTACCTGCGCAGCTCTCCTATAAGCCCTTATCCTAAATGGATTTTCAGCCTTAATCTCCAGAATATCGGCTATAGAATGGAATATTTCGGCAATTTCTTTATTATTCATAGTTCTTTAACATGCAGACTAACGATTGCCTGTGCGCCAACAGCTTTTCCCTCTCCTATTGGTCCGAGTTGTTCATATGTTTTAGCTTTTATGCTTATTTTATCCTTTTTAGTATTTAATGCTTTTGCAATGTTCAATTTCATACTATCAATATAAGGAGCCATCTTGGGCTTTTCTGCAAATATGATGGTATCAATATTGTTAATTTCGAGATTTTCCATTCGTAGGATAGGATCCATTTCTTCAAGGAATTTAAGGCTGGAGATGCCTTCAAAAAGCGGGTCATCATCTGGAAAATGTTGTCCAATATCACCTCTATTTATTGCGCCAAGAATCCCATCACATATAGCATGAACCAGAACATCTCCGTCAGAGTGGCCTTTTAGTCCAAATATAAAAGGAATCTTCACTCCACCTATAATAAGATCACGGTTTATAACTAATCTGTGTATATCATAACCTATTCCAATCAGCATTTGTAATTCCCTCCAAGTAATTTAAATTGTTTTTGGTCTGTAATTTTTATATTCTCCTCAGAGCCCTGAACTATCCTAACAGAATGATTTAGTTGTTCCACTAATGAAGCATCGTCCGTTCCTGAAAACTTGTTTTTATTAGCTTTTTGGTATGCAGTTTTTATAAGGCTGTATCTAAATACCTGAGGAGTTTGAACTCTCCATAAGTTATTTCTATCAACAGTTCTTTCAATACAATTATCTTTAACCAGTTTTATTGTGTCAAACAAAGGAAGCCCTATTACAGCAGCACCATACTTATAAGCAGCTTTTATTGATTTATTAATAAGTTCTTGTGTAATAAATGGTCTTACTGCGTCATGGATTAGTATAATATCAGGCGTGTTTCTAATACTCATAAGTCCCTTGTAAACTGATTCCTGTCTTGTTTTGCCTCCACAGACAATTCTTGAAACTTTTTTGATATTGTATTTTTGAATCAGCAAACGCGACTTTTCTATGTATTTTTTATCTGAAATCAGGATGATTTCATTTATGCATTTCGCTTTATCAAGTATGTTCAGTGTGTGAATGAGGACAGGTTTGGTATCTAAGGCAAGATATTGTTTTGGAAGGGCAGTTTTCATCCTTGCCCCAGACCCAGCATTAGGGATCAGTGCACATACTCTCATTATTTTGCCCGCGCAATATCCTTAATCTTCATTAGTCTGACAATGTTTGCAAGCTCAAGTTCGCTGAGCTTCATTGTAATGTAGGTTATTGTTTCTTCCAGATTTGGTATTAAGATATATTCCAGTGCATTGACTCTTCTTCTGGTTTTTTTTATCTCATCTGCTACCAGATGTATGAGCTTTTCTGTTTCTGCCAGCTTCAGCATTTCAGGAAGAAGCGCGCTCAGCATGCTTAATGCAATGTCCACGTCTGGGGATGTATCCTTAAATCCATAGGAAAAAGGATTCCCTGGTTTGCTTATTTCAATGTGTGGTGCTTTTATATTGAGAACTGTTAGTTTTGATGAAAGAAATTCAGGTATCTCCTGAGGGTATTTTATTGCAGAGTATAATGATTCTTTATTTGTCCGGGAACATACCCCCAAATACAGATTAAAGATTTTTTTTAGTTCCTCGTCAACTTTTTTACGAAGCTCTTTGTTCTGCTCTAAAAATATCATGAACCTGCGCATGAGTTCATCCTGTTTATCTTTAAGCAGTTTGTGCCCACGCCTTGCAAGTGCAAGTCTTCGCCTAAGATTTAACACCTCCATTCGCGTTGGATTTACCTGAATTCTCATGTTATCCCTTCCAGTTCCAATAGTTTCTTCTTCCATTCCAATCCCATAGTGAATCCACCAAGACTGCCATCTGATTTTATGACCCTATGGCATGGAATTAATATTGGAGTTTTGTTCTTAGCAAGAGCATTGCCTACTGCCCTGGCAGCTTTTGGTTTTCCAATTGCTTTTGCAATGTCAGAATAATTTTTTGTTTTTCCATATGAAATTTTCCGGGTTTCTTTCAATACGGATATCTCAAAATCCGTGTAGCCTGTAAAATCAATTTTGTAATTATCCAATACAACTTTATTTATCGGCATGGGTTCAATTTTTTTTTGTTGTGCTTTCCACAATCATACAAACCCTATTCTTCCTTTAGATTTTTCTGGTGGTGGTTCTAATAACTGTCTTATAGCTTCAAAAACAATATTGAACTGCTTATCGTATTTGCTTTCCATATCTTCTATTTTTCGTTGCAAATCTTTGTGAGTTGCAAGTATTTCTCTGAGTTTCGTAAATGTTCTCATAATCTGAATATTTACTTGAATGGCTCTCTTGCTGTTAAGAACAGAGGATAGCATAGCAACGCCTTGTTCTGTAAAAGCGTAAGGAAGTTGAGGCGAAAACTTAAGTGTTTTAAGGCGGTCGCAATTTGCGACCACCTCTGCCTTCTCTCTTTTTGTAAGTTGAAACATAAAGTCTTCTGGAAAGCGTTCTGTGTTTCTTTTTACCTGCTCATTAAGCCTTTTAGTAGGCACTTCATAAAGCAAAGCCAAATCCCTATCAAGCATCACTTTCTTGTTTCTAATTAAAAATATTTTATTTTCTATTGTTTTTTGTAACGCTAAACTCATCATGAGATTAACTCTACTTCTATATCTAACACATTGGAGGTCTTAATTTGTGACTTCAAATCTTTCCTATCATTCTGATGTAGGAATTGTAGTTTCGCTTCATCTCTTTAATGCTGTCTCCGCCAAATTTTTCACACATAGCGTTCGCAATTTCAAAAGCTACGACTGCTTCTCCTACAACGCTTGCTGCATGAACTGCGCAAACATCAGAACGTTCTACTTTTGCTTTAACAGTTTTTTTTGTAATTATATCTACTGAGTTAAGAGCCTTTTTAATAGTGGGAATTGGTTTCATTGCTCCGCGAATAACTATATCCTCTCCATTTGAAATACCTCCTTCAATTCCACCGGCATTATTAGTCTTTCGTTCAAAATTGCAGTCATATATTATTTCATCATGAACCTTTGAACCTGGTTTTCTTGATGCAGCGAATCCAAGACCTATTTCAACACCCTTTATTCCTTGAATGCTCATCAAACATTGAGCCAGTCTTCCATCCAGCTTTCTGTCCCAATGCACATGAGATCCCAATCCTACAGGAACATCCTTTACTGTTATTTCAAATATGCCTCCCAGACTATCGCCATTTTTTCGTGCTTGGTCTATTTTCTCTCTCATTAGTTTCTCATTTTTTTTCACACCACCAATTTCACATACACAACTTATAATCTCTATACCAAATTTATTAAGCAGCGTTTTAGCAATTGTGCCAACTACAACTCTAGCTGCCGTTTCGCGAGCACTTGAGCGTTCAAGGATATTCCTTATGTCCAGTTGATTATATTTCATAATTCCAGCAAGATCAGCATGTCCTGGCCTGGGATTTGTTATAGGAGGTTCATTTTTCCAGTTCTGCCAATCCTTATTCTCTATGGTCATTGTAATCGGCGAACCGAGTGTTAATCCCATGCGTAGTCCAGAGGTTATTTGAACAGTATCATGTTCAATCTGCATCCTTTCACCTCTGCCATATCCGGATTGTCTTCTTGCAAGTTCTCTATTTATCTCTGCCCTATTTATCCTCAATCCAGCTGGCATGCCTTCAATGATAGCTGTAAGACCTGGCCCGTGTGATTCACCTGCTGTAAGATAACGCAACATATACACCTCCTAAACTTCTATTTTTTCTCTGCTTCCTGGTTTTACTAAAGGAATTTTCCCCTGTTTGCATATTAAACAATTGTCAGAGTTATAATTTTCAAGATTTAACTTGGCAAGGCTCTTAAATTCTGTGGGAAAGTTAATTTTTTTCTCACTTCTGTCAATTATTGCACCAATGCCAACAATACAGCCTTTGAAACTCTCCACAGTTGCAATAACTTCCATAGTCGAGCGGCCTGTAGTGATGATATCTTCAATAATAAGTACGCGTTCTTTTTTTTTAATTCCAAAACCTCTCCGAAGAATCATCTTTACCTCTTTTCTTTCACAGAATATAGCTCTAATACCTAGGGCTCTCGCAACTTCCTGCGCAATAAGAATTCCTCCAATTGCAGGAGATACAACTACATCGCATTGTATATGTTGAAAAAGCTCTGCAATAGCTTTTCCAAGTTTAGTTCCACACTCTGGATACTGGAGAATCTTAGCGCATTGAATATATTGACTGCTATGAAGACCTGAGGAGAGCAGAAAATGGCCTTCAAGAAGAGCGTTGCATTTTCTAAAAAGACCTAAAACTTCATCTTCTTTCATCATTATATTTAATCTTTCCATGTAAGTATAATATGTTCTCTAAAGACTGCTCTACTCTCCTGATTATATCTCGTTGATCTTTTAACTTTCTCTGCCCAATTAATATTGAGCTTACAGATCTTGCCCCCTTACCTTCCAATATCTTCTTAACAATTTTCACAGCTCTGCTCTTTCCTGTGCCGCTTCCATATGTATAAAACACTACGGTCTTTTTCCCCTCAAGTCCATAGCATTTTTCCAAATAGGTATTCAACGCTGGTGCTGGACTGAAAGCCCAGACAGGTGAGCCAAATAATATCAGGTCATACATGCTTAGGGCAAAATTAACATCACCAATATTCACCCTTTTCCTTTGCAGGGCTGTCATACCCTGGCCAGCAAATGTCTTTGCTCCGTCAGCTGGTTCTAATCTCACTAAATCAACGTCAAAGTTCTTGTGCTTTAATCCTTGTGAGATCACTTGGGCTAATTTGTGTGTATTTCCTGTTAATGAAAAATAGATTATACATGCTCGCATTTTCTTCTCCTCCAATTTCATTTTTAAGAATTTATTTAATCTTCTCCTAAAACGCGGATAAATTTTCTTGAATTCTACTCCTGTTAGATACATATCGTTCGCTGTTTTTTTGATTTGCTTAACCTCTGATAATGCATAAAAAGAGCGGGTTTCCTCTTTTGCTCCAAAGTCTTGTGGAAATTCCAGCTCAAGTTCCAATTCACTCTTTATAGGATAGAGAATATCTGTTTTAAAACATAGTCCGGTTTCACTAATATCTATAACATTACTATCACAAAGATCCATTTTATATTCATGCTTGGCGCAGATTTTTAAAACTACATCAACTCTTGCGTGTTTTCGTTTCAATCTTTCTCTGGACTCTAAATTGGTCATATATCTACCAAAATCCGAAATCATAAATCCGAATACTCGAAACAAATTCAAAATCCAAGTTTTCAGAATTCTAAACATTGTCTCCATCTATTCCTTGCTCATTAATTTCTTTTATGAGCATTTTCATTGCATGCTTAGGGCTGGAAGCTTTAGTAACAGATCTTCCAATTACTATTAAATCAGCGCCTCTATTTATAGCTTGAGCAGGAGAAGCTATTCTCTTTTGATCGTCTTTATCTGAGTCTCGAAATCTTATGCCTGGTGTAACGATCAGAAAGTCTTCTCCGCATGTTTGTCTAATATATTTTATTTCTTCTGAAGACGCAACAACACCATCTAAACCTGCCATCTTCGTCATTTTTGCGAGGTGTGAAACATGTTCTTTTATAGAAGCACTTATATGTAGATCATTTTTTAGAATTCCCTCATCTATGCTGGTGAGAACTGTAACACCTAAAAGAATGGTTTGGGAGCGCGCTGCTTCATATGCAGAACGCATCATCTCTATTCCACCAGATGCATGCACTGTCAGCATAAAAACACCCTTTTTAACTGCATTACCAATTGCTGATGAGACTGTGTTAGGTATATCATGAAACTTTAAGTCTAAAAATACTTTACAGCCCCTCTCATGAATGAAATCTATAATACCAGGTCCCTGACTTGTGAATAACTGGCTTCCTACTTTGAAAACAGATACATAACCCTTAAGCTCTTGTATGAGTATTTCTGCTTGTTTCAGGTTATCTACATCCAGTGCTACAATTACGGGAGATTTTAAGGAGTTTAGTTCTTTTTTAGCTGTCATATGGCCTTAAATTTTATCACAACAATTCTTACTGTACAACTTCAAATCTCTGGAGAATATATTTTTCTAGTTTCAACGCCCCCAATCCACAAAGTATTCCAACAACTGCACCTGCTAAAACATCAAATGGATAATGTACTCCAACGTAGATCCTTGATGTACCTACGACTAGCGCAACAGAGAAGAAATAAAATCTAAAACTCCTGTATTTGTTTGACAATATGGTTGCCAACGCAAATATGTTGGTAGCATGGGATGAGGGGAATGAGTATGTGGTTGAAGTTGAGACAAGAGTACGAACATCAAGAAGCACATTGCATGGACGCGGTCTTGCAAAAAGAAATTTCAGAGGATAGCTATTGAAGAGATCTATAAGTATAATTGATACAACAAGCACTATTCCTGTTATTCGTCCCTTTTTCCCGCCAAATATCATCAAGCATAGCCATGCAGCTAAAAGAGGAATTTCCCAATATCCTATGTCTGTTATAATTGGCATTATTATGTCAAGGAACTTGTTTTCTAAACCATGATTTATGGCATAGAACAAGGCAGTATCCATACTTGAGAAAAACCTACACATTTATATAGTTCTCATTTTAAAAGGGAAAGATGCCGTCGTAAATTCTTATAGTCCCCACCTGATTCTTCTTTTACCCCAGTATCAAACATGTTCGTTACTTCTTTATACTCTTGATCTGATAGGGTAAAGTCAAATGCTTTTATGCCTTCTTTCAGCTGATTAAGGGAACTAACTCCAACAATTGGACAGGTTACAGCAGGAGATTTACACACCCATGATATGGCTAGTTGAGCAGGTATTATATCATGATCTTTGGCAAATTGAAAGAATCTCAAAATTCCATCCTTATATCTTTTAAGCCATGCTGAAATCCGCCAATCACCATATCCTCGTGAATCATCAGGGATAGGCTCTTCAGGCTTATATTTCCCTGTTAATAGTCCAATTGCCAGAGGTCTGTAAGTAGTTAGTGCTACGTTTTCCGCTATTGCCTGCGGGAGCACTTCAACCTCAATTCCTCTCTCAATCAGATTATAGCAAACCTGATGATTGATGAATGTTTTCCATCCTCTCAGTTTAGCAATGCAGTTAGAGTATGCAAAAAGCCATGCTGGATAATTAGAACAGCCTATAAAGCGCGTTTTTCCGCTTTTGGTAACCTCATTAAGCGCCTCCATGATTTCATCAGGATTCATTCCTTCCTTTGGCCAGTGAATCAGATACAGGTCAACATAATCTGTTTGAAGCCTCTTGAGACTCTCATCTATGCTTGCAAGAATGCTTTTACTATCTATGCCTTTGTGAACTTTTGTGGTTAGAAAGAATTTCTTTCTCCTGTTTTTCATTATATGTCCAAGTATTTTTTCTGTCTCTCCTTCACCATACATAGCAGCAGTATCAATAAAATTAACTCCATTATCCAAAGCAAATGATAATATTCTGTCTGATTCTTTTTCATCGCACCTTCTACCAAACATCATTGTCCCAAGACACATCTCGGAAACTTGTTCCTCTGTGCTTCCAAGCTTAACCAGTTTCATGTACACATCTCCTTATTACCCAGCCTACTTTAGTCTATGAAGTTTAGCTTCTGGTTTGTGATTTGTCAAACTAACAGAAAAATCTAGTTTTTGACGCATATTTATTTTGTATGTTATCATACCAAATAGAGTGATAACATAAAGAAGGTGTTATGAAGGCAGTTGCTTTGATGTCTGGTGGGCTTGACAGCGCTTTAGCAGCAAAAATAATAATGAAGCAGGGTATTGAGGTGTATGGATTTACTGTTGCGCATATTTTTTCAGAGTCAACAAAAACCGCGACATTTTCTTATGCAGAAAAAAGTGCTGACGAACTGGGAATAACATTGCATTCTCATAAGGCATCTCAGGATTTTCTGGATATAGTTAAATATCCTAAATATGGTTATGGCAAGAATATGAATCCATGTTTAGACTGTAGAATCTATATGCTAATAAAAGCTGGCCAATATATGAAAAAGATAGGAGCGTCTTTCCTGATTACAGGGGAGGTTCTTGGAGAAAGGCCAATGTCCCAGCACAGGGATGCGATGAATATTATAGACAGGGATTCATGTTTAAAGAACTTGATACTTCGTCCTTTATCTGCAAAGCTGCTTTCTCCTACTGTTCCTGAAATAAAAGGATGGATAAGTAGGGATAAATTGTTTGATATTCAGGGTCGATCAAGGAAACCTCAATTTATGCTGGCAAACCAGTATGGAATTCGGGAATTTTCAGCCCCGGCTGGTGGATGTTTGCTTACAGAGCCTAATTTCGCAAAGCGTATGAAAGATCTAATAAAATTCAAACTGGATTTTACATTAAAAGATATTGAATTATTAAAAATCGGCCGTCATTTCAGACTTCCATCAGGCACAAAAGTAATAATCGGAAGAAACGAGCAGGAAAACAATAAATTGCTTAAGCTTGCTGGGGATAGGATGATGCATCTTGAACCTCAAAACGTGCCTGGGCCAGTGGTTCTGATTGAGGCTGAGACAAATGATGAAGATATCAGAACAGCGGCTTTATTATGCTCAGCGTACTGTAAAAAAAAAGGCTCATCCATGTGTATTGATATGCTAAAGAATAAACATTCTCGAATAATCAGACTTGGACAGGAAGAATATGTTCTTGACAAAGATATTGCAGATTGGAGAATATAAGATTAAATACATTCAGGAGATATTCATTGTTAACATACGATTATGAGTCCCAATCACAGCATATCTTTACTGTAAGCGAGCTTACTTCAAAAATAAAGAATTTGCTGGAGGAGAGTTTCCCAAGTGTGTGGGTAGAAGGAGAAATATCAAATTGCAGGATGCCTTCTTCAGGCCACATCTATTTTACGTTAAAGGACGAGCAGTCCCAGCTTAATGCTGTGTTTTTCAGAGGAGCTAACCAGAAAACAAAATTCAAAATAGAGGATGGCTTAAAGGTGCTGGCTCTTGGGAATGTAAGCGTGTATCAGCGCAGGGGAGACTACCAGCTCATTGTAGAGATTCTTCAACCTCGAGGAATTGGAGAGCTTCAACTCGCTTTTCTGCAACTTAAAGAAAAGCTGCAAAAAGAGGGGCTTTTTGCTCCTGAACATAAAAAACCAATTCCTCTGTTCCCAAGAAGGATTGGGATTGTAACTTCTCCAACAGGCGCTGCAATCAGAGACATTATTAATGTTATTAACAGACGTTTCCACCAAATAGAGATTCTCATTAACCCTGTCAAAGTTCAGGGAGAGGGTGCTGGGGAAGAAATAGCTAAAGCAATAGATGAGTTCAATGAGATGAGGGACATGGATGTTCTGATTGTTGGAAGGGGCGGCGGGTCCATGGAGGATCTGTGGGCATTTAATGAGGAGATTGTTGCAAGAGCAATATATAATTCAAAGATTCCTGTTATTTCCGCAGTTGGTCATGAGATAGATTTTGTAATAAGTGACTTTGTTGCAGATCTGCGCGCACCAACTCCGTCTGCAGCAGCTGAACTTGTTGTTGGAGAAATGGAGCAAATCACTCAAAAAATCAGAGATTTTCAAACAAGGATTACTGCAGCACTTACAAATAACTTAAGTTTAAAGAAGGAGAAATTTTTCAGTTTATTGTCTTCCTATGCCTTAAGACATCCAGAGGAAAGGTTGTTCCAATATAAACAGGAGATTGACGATTTTTCCGAAAGGATGGATAGAACATGTTCCCATATATTGGAGCTTGCTATACAGAGAACGGGCAATCTTTCAGGAAAGCTGAATATGCTTAGCCCGCTTGCAACCCTCTCCAGAGGATACAGCTACACTTTAAAACTACCTCAGAGAACATTAATTACTGACACTCGTCGGGTAAAACCTCATGATAAGGTAGAAGTCAAGCTTGCAAAAGGGACAATGATTTGCGAAGTAGAGAAAACAAAAAACTAGGGATAAAGGATGTGATAATATTTAACCAGGTCCTTTACACTTAATTGCCCGCAAGCAACAGGCTGGTCAATGAATCCATATGTAAGACAGGATCCAAATAGAAACCCAGCTAGTCTGGACATTGCGCCTAAATGGCCCATTGACATAACTGATATCTTTGTTTTCTTCCAGTTGGAGCAAAAATTCAGTAATCTTCTTGCTTCTTCCACATTGTTTGCCATTGCTGCAATTTTTAGAATATCACATCCCAACGCACATGCTTTTTCTGCCTGATTTTTCAAGTAAGGCAATGTAGGTGTCTTCTTAAAATTGTGGTAAGAAAGAATTAACTTTTTATTCCGTGTTTTGGCAAGTTTTATCACCTTAGAATTTATGCGATCTGAACTAATTTCAATATCTACTAAATCTGTTTCTGAAATAGCTTCCCTGAAAATATCAAGACGTCTGCCATCAGCTATTTTCGCCATACCTCCCTCCTTTGAGGAACGTATAGTAAGAATAACAGGTAATTTAATTTCTTTTTTTAATTGTCTTATAACAGAGCTTACTTTTTCTCCAGTATGATAACAGCGCTCCAGCATATCAACACGAAGCTCCAGGATGTCTGCGCTAAGTTTTTCGGCTGATTGAGCAGTTTCTACAGAAGCCTTATTAAGCACTGCTACAACATAGGGTCTAGTCCCTAAATTTTCTAGTAATCCCTTATTCCTCATCGCTAATTATATACCCTCATTACTCCACAGTAAGTATATTTGAATAATTTAAGTTAAGTCAAGTATATTTATTGCTTGACAAGAAATAAACAATGTTTTATACTTGTATTAGATTTGTAATATAATAATGCAAATACAAACCAGAAAGCGGGAAAATGGTATGACATCAGAAATTAGAGGATTATTAAAAAGCAAGGAACTAGAAGAGCGAATTGCTGAGCTTATATTAAAGGAAAAATTGCAGTCTGGAGAGCCTATTTTATCAGAAAACAAACTTGCTGAAAGATACAAAGTCAGCCGTATTACAGTAAGAAGGGCTATTTCAGAACTGGTTAGTAAAAATGTGCTTTTTACAGAAAAAGGCAAAGGAACTTTTGTTACAAATCGTCATAATTTAAAAAAAAAGAATACGGAACCTCTTTTAACCAGGACAATAGGTTTAATTGTACCTACAATAAATAACTCTTATTCTTCCGATATTGCCCGTGGAGCAGAGGATGTGGCAAATGAAGAAAAGTATTATGTAATTTTTTGTAATTCAGATGGCAGATTAAAAAAAGAGGAAGAGTATGTCCGGCGACTCACGGGAAAAAAGATAGATGGATTCGTAATATTAGCAACTTCTCCAGCTAGTACATACTGGAGGGGATTAATAAGGAGTAAGGTTCCTTTTGTTATTGTCAATCTTATCGTGAATGGCATAGATGCTGACTATGTAATTACTGATGATGTGGGCGGTAGTTATAATGCAGTAAAGCATTTAATCAATCTTGGACATAAAAGAATCGGGCATATCAGGGGCACAAGAAATACTTCTACTGGTGACGGACGGATGGAAGGATATAGGAAGGCCATTTCAGACAGCGGTCTTGAGTTTGATGAGAATTTAATACAGGGTAACAATTTTAGCAAAAGCAAATATGGTTATTTGGCAATGGAGAAATTTCTTAAGATGAGCCAAAGACCAACGGCAATATTTGCCGCTAATGACATTCTGGCATCGGGAGCATATGATGCAATAATAAACGCTGGTTTAAGAGTTCCTGAGGATATTGCTTTGGTTGGATATGCAGATTTGAGAGAAAGTGCAAGAATGGATGTTCCTCTAACTACTGTACATCAGCCAGGTTATGAAATGGGAAAAGCAGCGTGTGAGCGACTTATTGAGAAGATAAAAAATAAAAAGCATGGTGATATAAAAAAGATAGTATTTAAAACTGAACTTATAATTCGGAGGAGTTGTGGAAGTAACAAAATAAAAAAAGCATGAAAATGATAAGAGAAAATTCTGAATCCGAAATACTAAACTCTAAACAAATTCAAATGATCAAAACACAAAATTCAAAACAGCCCTTTATGCCTGCAACTCATGAGATGTCCATAAAAAACAGCCATATTACTACTGGATATTAGTTGAAAAATGATATTATATACCAAGGTCAATCAAGGCGGGAAAGGAGGTGCAGGAGAGTATACAAAAAAGGTTAAAAAATTAACTTTTAATGACTAAACTGTAACCTAATATAGAGTCCTGCAAAATGGGAAATTAAAGAAAGATAGAAGAAGAGAAGTAGAATAAAAAAAGATAAAAATGCACATTGAAAGCAGAAAAAAGGATTTGGAGAGAATTTCAGAAGAAATTGGGCGGATTAAGACATAGTTCG
>JAHJDO010000128.1 GCA_018812485.1 bacterium
CTTGGTGGGCAGCAGAGAATGTCGATCCCATGCTCGCCCTGCGCGTGACTCGCTTGAATGGCGGATGGAATGATTACTGGAAGAACTTCGCTGCCTGCCATGTCGCTTAAAATTAGGAGGCATCACTTCCGGTCACACCCTGAGACCACACCGATAGCGAAATAAATGTAGAATCGGAGCATCAATAAATTTTCCATGCGGATAACTTCTCAAGAAATATTAGGGAAGTTATCATTATAGAAGAGTTAATTGTTCAGTTTCTGAATCACTTTCAAACACAAGATTACATTCAATTACAGAAGAGACTCTATGCACATCAAAAGATAAAACCATACCTTGATCTGACATGTATTTTTTATGGTTATCTATGATTTTTTGTGCATATATTGAGAATTCAAACCTATACTGAAAAAGATCGGGGGAGTCACTTTGTTTTCTCCTATCTGGATAAATATTTATCGGAGCAAGGGGAAGATATGACACATCAGAAATAATATTATCATTGTCAATTTCAAACAATGATAATGTATCTTCTGGCTTTTTATAAGAGAGTGATGATGAAAGGCGCGTTTTGACAAGCATTAATCCATTTAAGAATCCACCAGCCTTATCTGCCTTTTTACTTTTAACAGATAAAATACGCCCAAAATCAATAGCCAATGTACTAGCTAGATTCTTAATATGGAATAATGCTTCATCGATACATTGCATTAAATATTCATCTGATGAATCAACTATTTTAAAAGAAGCCACAAGAATATTATTCTTCAAGGCTTCAATTAACTCAATCTCGGTTAATCCATTTTTATTTAAACCTGACATTTCCTCATCTAAAGCATCATCAGCCAAGACTTCTTTAATATAAAAGTTAAGATTAAAAACAGGTTTGCCAGATAGAATTTTTATTTTTAAAGAAAATATTTTTTTTGTATTATCACCCATCCTAACTTTAACAACTTTTGATACCTCTACATTGCCTTGATATATAGGAAATATAAACTTTAGTTTTGTTTTATTAGGTGATTCCAAAGATGAAATATGGGTATCGACAAGTTGGTATTTACTTTCTTTAAAAGGCGTATAATCAGAAGACCATACTTGACTTCTCAGTGCATCCAACACTTCTAGCATATCAGCTATTTCTTCAGCTATACCATCTATGGTTTCGGCAGTTTTTACTTCAAATGCTTCTTCAATAACCTTATACTTGGTCAATAATTTTAATGCTTCACCTTTGACTCTGAACAAATTAACTGATTCTCCATGACTTTTTATTTTATCTGGAATTTTATCTCGGACTAATTTATTAAACTCTAATTCTTCACTGGGAGATGCGTATAAATCTTCGCATTCAACTTTAGCACCGCAATTACTTAATATATAGTAAACATGTGACAGTAGCCCACCTGATAATAAAATTATAAAATTATAAATTTGTGAATATTCAGCAAGTTCATGTGCGAAATTCTGATTACGAACAAGTTCTGGTTCTTTCGGCTTTATTCGAACGTGCGTTATTATTTTATTTCCGCATTCATTTTTAATTCTTTCCCAGTCATTAATGGTTCTAATTGTATATTTTTCATGGACTAATATATTCCGTCGGGGAGCACTAATTGGATTTTTTAGGTTGTCACTAATATCTTGTTCATGATACCAAGGCAATAAAACATTATCAGAAACTTCTGAAGGAATATCAATAAACCACATAATAATTATTTTTCTTCCACACATTCTAGCTATTCTTCTAGAATTCCAAGCAATCTCTTTTATCCATAAACTACGAACACTAGATGCCCAACAATGTTGATCATCTGTCCTATGCACTTTCCATCGTCCATTTGAGTCAGGGGCAATAAAGTTATCTTTATAACGCTTATGCTTTTTCTGGATTAAAACTTTTGCAGATGGGGTTTTCGTATCGGGAATTTCAGTTTCAGCTGTATCAACATCAAAAACATCATGTGAATACCAATTTACTCCATCAGGCAAACCCCACAGTGATTCGATCCTTACCATTCTCTCATTAGGTGATGCTTGAACCCATGCAGAAGATGCGGCAGGAATGAAATGATGAGCAATTAAACATAAATTACTCTCCTGTAAGTCGGACTCAATAATATCTTTTCTAAACTTTCTTTCCAACCAGTCCCTAGCTTCATTTAGGCTTCTCAGCTCATCACTTCTTGGTAACATCTGAAGCTTTTCATTCGGGATATTTGTTCCGTCAGTTCGAAGAACCAATGGCCTAAGCGTCAATATCCTTAAATCTTCACACAATTCTTTACATATGAATACATTATTAGAGAATAACTCCATAAAAACAGACTGCAAGTCCAAAATATAAAAATGGTACCCAGAATAACCAACTTGGCGATAAATATTAACGTTTTTTAACTTTCGGTAATCTGAAAAGTTATTATCATTTACAACTCTAAAGACTTTAAGCTGTCTGGACAAATTATTCGACCATTGACTCCCATTTGTGATATTCACTAAATCATTAGGATTGTATCCATCCTTTATGGCACTAGCATCATCAGCTTGCACAAAGAAAATTATTTTTCCATCCCAAACCCATTCATAGTGTACCCTCTTTTTCTGTTCATTAGTCCACTTGCAAACATTTTTCAGAACTTCAGTGATCGACTGTTTGTATGGACAAGCCAATTCAATTAGATGGCTTTTTGTAGAATCTCTCCATGGCCTTAAAGATATATTGTGAATTTCACCCTCAGAAAAGTCAGATGCCTCATATTCAACCACCCAATCTCTAGCGGCTTCTGAAACTCGTCGTTCATTAGATAAGTGTCCTTTAATTTTTGTTGGAATTGATTCTTGAATTACCCAATGAACTTTACTTTTAAATTCATTAGGTAATTCATTTGTGAGAAGTTGAATTTCTTTGATAATATCTGAACGTTTGCAACTTCGTGATGCAAAACTTCCTCTGTCATCAATCGATTCTTCAATACCACTTGAGCGAACAAAAACATCCTCACCATTCATTTCCATCTTAGTAAATGCACGATTCAGTGCTTGTTGAGTAGGAAACTTTATTCCAGAAACGACAAAAAATGGCTTAGTCCATACAGATGGCAAGAAGTTCAGCCCATATGCTTTTAGACCTATTTTATTAGGACAATCTGGAGATACATAGGAAACTTGATCCCCTAAAACTAAAAGAGTTGAAGATAAAGGCACTTAGGAATACCTCTTTATTGGTCTTTATGACCTGTTACATGTTTTGGATCTAATGGGTATTTATTACTAGTAGAAAAAATAGTCTCGGCTATCTCATGCATTTTAGCTAGGGCTGAATCTGCAAAGTACCCTGTAATAAAACCTAATGAGAAGAATGTCGTTAAGTTTGCTGCTTTAACACTTAATCCCATAACTCCCGAATCAAACAAAGCTCCTACGGCGACCGCTAATCCACCTGATATCCATGGCGAAAATATACGCCATAGAACCCGATCTTGGTGCCAAAAACCTCTTGCAACGACTTTATAGAGATATTTCATTCCAAACAGCACACCACCCAACACACCTCCTGAAAAGAAATAAGCAAACTTATCAAAACCTTCTTTCTTACAAAGTTCAGGAAGACACTCACCTCTAAAAATTTCATACATACTACCTTGCCAAATTAAAACGATAGACATTAAAGTGAAAAAGAAAACCAGCCCAACGTATACAGCCTCGCGGTAAATAATCCTTCTGGCTTTATCTGACCAACGACTTTCCCAATCACCTTCATTTCGTCCATCATAATTCAGAACTTCTTGATGGTTTTCGTCTACCAAAGGATAGTCATCCCCTATATTTTCTCGCAAGTCTAATTCTTCTTTATTATTTCGAGATAAACTTGGATCTTTATTACTCAAAATTTCTTTGCTTGGCAAGACATCATTTGGCATTGGCTCAGAATCAGATTTTATCGAACTATCAATATCTGACTTTGGTAAAGATTCTTCTTTGTTAACTGAATTATTCAAAAGTTACCAACCTTAGCATATTGTTTAATAAGAGCATCTTCACGGAGTTGCCTAGCTGATTTTGAAGTTACTTCCATCATTGGGTTAGCACGATAGTTGTATTGGTCATAGACACCTAATTTATTAGCGATAACCTTCCTGAAGAATTGAGAAATTTCTTGACTCAGCACAGCGAGTTGCCCTTTAGTTTTAACACCAGAATATTCATCAGCAACAAAAAGATATTCATTATGGCCTGATATATTTTTTATATCAGTTGCATAACATTGTTGCCATTCCAATTGGAATTCTTCACCATAGTTGACAGATTCATTCTCTAGAGAAAAGGAAAGGGGGACAATATGCAAATGTGCATGAGCTGTTCCACAGCTCGTTTTTGACTTACTGGATTGAGAGCCATGCTCAAATATCCGAACCTCGCCATATCGTTTTGATACAATCTCAATTGCTTGCCCAGTAAACAACCATAAAGGAGAGTAGCAATAATCTCTGGAAAGATTCAAAGTATGCTCTACAGGACAAATCAAAGACCAGCCTGGAACAAAACCACCAATCGATGTCATGGCTACATACTGTCCATTTTCTAGCCAAGGCGTGTCAATTTCTCTTCTATTATCTTTACCTCTCAGGTAACTGCAAAATCGGCATTCCGATCTTATTGCTACGATACTATTATTATCAACTTGCATATGCACCTCTCAGAATTAACAACTTTTAAAAAACAATAACCTCGCTCTACTTGCAATACATTATGCTACCCTTGACTGAGTGTCGAGTTTGGGGTTGAAAGTTCACGGTATTGTCGAAGAAACTCATCTTTTCTTATCCGGAAGGGGTTATCAACATCAGGAACTTGTAGACTATTACTATAGATCATGATCTCACTGCCATGATAACGCCTAGCTGCTGTATAATTTAGCGGATAGGTAGCTTGACGATTATTTGGGTAAAGTTGGCTGATCTCAACTGTGTCATCATATGAGACAATCCAATGTGTTTGTAACTCTCTCAGCACAGTGTTCGCAATAAGAGCGTGGTCATCAGACTCTAGGGCATTGTGATAAAGCTTTTGTCCTTTATGGAAGTACGGGGGATCAAGGTAAAGCAAAGTATTTGAATTGAATTGTTGTTGATACCGACGGATAAAATCTCTTGCATCCAAGTTGGCAAGGATGATGCGGCCTTTATGATGAGAAACTGATTGAATATTCTCAATCAGTTTGTGTTTTGGATAGCGAGCATCAATCTTCCAATTTCCTGTTTGCTTTAGCCCACCGATGACCCCACCTTTAAGAATACCAGAGCGATTAGTCCGATTTAAAAAGAACGTTGCAAACCCTAGCTCTAAAGAATTGTTGCTATCTCTTCGGTTAAAAATCTCTCGTTGCTTGTACCAATTATCTATAGTAACTGGCGTTTTATGAATAATTTCACACAACTCCTCTGGGTAATTCAGAACAGCGAACCAAAATGCATGTACGGCTGGATCAAGGTCGTTGATCATGATTCTGGAAACCTTATTTTCGAGCAAAAGGAGCAAGGCAACTCCCGCTCCTCCAGCAAATGGCTCAACATAGACCCCCCCCTCAAGCCCATTGAGCTTGAGCGTTAGCTTGATGAAGTTAGCCAAGCGACTTTTTCCACCAGGGTAGCGTAAGGGACTAAATGAATATGCCATAAAATTTCCATCGGACTAATCAAATCAAGGCTAGCAGGAAATATCCAAAATGGATAGAGAACATAGGGCAATCAATCATCAAGCAAAGCACTCTAGCTCGCGGATCGGCGGAATCACATGCACATGCAGGTGAAACACCGTCTGCCCGGCAGCTTCCCCGACATTGACGCCGATGTTGTAGCCATCCGGCTGGTATTGCGCATCCAGTTGGCTACGGGTGGTGTGCAACAGTTCGTGCAGGGCGCTGAATTCCTCCGCCGTCAGTTCAAACAGCGAGGCGACATGACGGCGTGGAATGATGAGGGAATGCCCCGGTGAAACCGGAAAGCGGTCGTGGATGACGATGTGGCTGGCGTTTCCGGCCACAATGTCGGTTTCGGGAATCGGGCAGAACGGGCACATACTTTTGCCATCACGCTCTGCCTTGAGTGCATCGACCCCTTCCATCAGTTCATCAAACAGGTTGCGCTTTTTCATGCTGATTCACCAAATAACAAATAAAGGCTGGCTTACAATTTCATCCCGGCAATTCCCCCGGCTTCCGCCAGCAGATGTTGGCAACGTTCCCGCACATTTTCCAGTAGCGCCGCTACAAAGCGGGTTTCAGCCTCACTGCGAATAACATCATGGA